>CAMFLN010000281.1 GCA_945957305.1 uncultured Planctomycetaceae bacterium
TCACGATCGTGCGGTCGCTGGTGACCGACGCGTTTAACCACGCGCCGGGGCAGATCATGATGAACACCGGCAGCCAGCAGTTTGGCCGCCCCAGCATGGGCGCCTGGACGCTCTACGGCCTGGGGGCCGAGTCGCAAAACCTGCCCGGCTTCGTTGTGATGAACTCGGGCAAAAAGGGGCCCAGCGGCGGCAACTCGAATTGGGGTTCTGGTTTTCTGCCCACGGTCTATCAAGGCGTGGCGTTTCGCACCAGCGGCGAGCCGGTCTTGTACCTGTCGAACCCGCCAGGTGTCGATCGGCAGATGCAGCGTGAATCGCTCGACACGCTGGCGAACCTGAACCGCATGCGGCTCGATGTGGTGGGGGATCCCGAAATCGCCACGCGCATCAACTCGTTCGAGATGGCGTATCGCATGCAGGCGAGTGCCCCGGAGCTCATGGACCTGGGGCAGGAATCGGCCGAGACGCTGGCCATGTACGGCGCCGAGCCGGGCAAGCCGTCGTTCGCTAATAACTGCTTGCTGGCGCGGCGGTTGATCGAGCGCGGCGTGCGCTACGTGCAACTCTTCCACGAAGCGTGGGATCAGCACGGCAACTTGAAGGCTGACTTGAAGAAAAACTGCAAGGACACCGACCAGGCCTGCGCCGCCCTGGTCAAGGACCTGAAGCAGCGAGGCCTGCTGGAAGACACGATCGTGATCTGGGGCGGGGAGTTCGGTCGCACGCCGATGGTGCAGGGCGGGGACGACGGACGCGATCATCACCCCAACGCCTTTACCATGTGGCTGGCCGGCGGCGGGTTCAAGCCGGGCGTCACCATCGGCAAGACCGACGACCTGGGCTTCAACGCGGCCGAAGACGTGATCCACGTGCACGACCTGCACGCCACGATCCTGCACCAATTGGGCTTCGACCACACGCGATTGACCTACCGCTTCCAAGGCCGCGACTTCCGCCTGACCGACGTCCACGGCCGGGTCGTGGAGAAGCTGATTGGGTAGCTAGGGCACGGCATGAAAATCAGCCGCGACGATCTTACGCTCGTTTACGGACTGATCGTGATCCCCCTCGCGATTGGTTTCGCTTTGGCCAAGACCGCCGGCGTTCGGCTCTGGCTAGCCATTGTCGTGACCGCCATCGTTGTCGATGGCGCACTGATCTTGGCCTACTGGCTGTTCATGCATAACGTCGGACGCAATCGGCAGCCCGTAGCAACACTCGACGATGAAGAGTTCGGCCGCATTGCGCTCGACCAGCCAGGGACTTGGACCGCGTATCAATATTTCGCACCGGTCGATGAATCGATATTGATTTTTATCGACGGATCGGCCGGAGGTCCCACGACCGCGCAACGAGCTTTGTTTCGCACGATTCGCGACCGTTACGCGTCGCTCGCTACGGACTTTTCCCAGGCATTGGCGAGATTTGTGCAGAGCGAGTTCGACAAGTTGTCCGATCGCCCACCCCGCTTCGAGTTGACGGCAATCTCGATTCCCGGCAGTGCGGCAGAATCTGAATGGAGCGCAGATTTCGCCCTGGAATCGGACAAATTCACGGTCTACACAGTCGAAGTCAAATACTGGCAGATCACAGAAGTCTGGGCCGGCGACTAATTTCGCGCCCTGCCCGCTCCTCGCAGGGTGCCACGGGCAACTCGTTGAGGCCTTCCGCGATATCGGCGAGAAACATGTCGGACGATAGGTTCTTGTGAATCCACAGATGACGCAGAGAGCGCCGATGAGAAACAAAGCAAAGGCGATGCAATCGCAGCATCGCTATACCAGGATTAATTTCCTCCGAATTGTTATCGGCGCGTTCTGCGTCATCTGCGGATGGATTCCCTTGTTGAAATACAGGCGCCTGCAGCTGATCGTGGGCGTCTCGGCCGGCGACTAGGATCTTTCCTAATCCTCGTCCTTCACCGCCAGGCGGACATCTTCCAGGCCGACGGAATGGCCAGCGTCCATGACCATCACCGCGGCGCCGTGCGTCGCTTCGCTGTGGCCGACGACGAGCAGTTTGCGCGAGCCGTCACCGGAGCGGGTCATCTGCTTCAGCTTCGACGCCAGATCGGCCGGCGTCATGGCGACCGAATCTTCGACCCATATGGTGTCGTCGGCGTCGATTCGCACGACGATGAAATCCGCGTCGTTGTCGAAATCTTCGATCGTCTTGCGCGCCGTGGCCTTGCCGGTCGCGCCGGTCGGCGGGGCGGGCCGGGGCATTTCGATCGACGCCTGCTTCGCACCGAACGACGTGACCATAAAAAAAATCAACAGAAAGAAAACGATGTCGACCATCGCCGTCATGTCGATCATCTCGGTGAATTCGAGCTTGCCCGAGCCGCTGCGCACCAGCGGGACGTAACTTGACTTGCGCCGCTTGGCCGGAGGGCCGCTCGACGTCGCCGATTTCCCGGAAATACTGTCCGAGCGGCTTCCCGACAGGCTCCCCAACTGGCTGCTCGATATCCCGGCCGAGGCGCCCAGCGGCGGCGGTGGTGTCGGCACGACCAGGTCGACACCGCAGCGCGGACAGCTTCCTTTGCGCCCGGCAAAGGCGTCGTCGATCTTCAGCCGGCGGCCGCAATTGTCGCACAGAAAGGAAATCATCCGCGTTGCTCAGTGAACCGCTAGAAAAGACTTTATTGACCCTCACTGCGGCGCCTTACTTCCGGCGCCGTCTTGCCACCGACTATCGATTAGTCCTTCTCCATCACCGCGAAGTTGAGTTTCATCTCTTCGCTGGCCGCGGCCACCGCTGAACCAACTCGTGCGTCCATGGCCAGAGGCGCATGTTTTTCCGCCTTGACCAGGACACCGGTTTTGCCGGCCAGGCGCGCCTGCTGCACCGCCGTGGCGATGCGGTCCTCGATCTGGTTATCCGGGATCAGCTCTCCCCCTTTAACGTCCCCGATGTACACCTGAGGGCGATCCCCTTTTCCCTTGGCGACGATACTGATCAACAGCGACTTGTCGAGGTCGGCCGCCGTCACGTAATGCGCCGCGGGCAAGTCGAGCTCGGCCAGCGCCGTGGCCAGGGTCGTGACCATGAAGAAGATGTTCAACATGAACACCAGGTCGATCATGGCCGTCATGTCGACGTGTGCCTCGACGGGCTCCGACGACTTCTGCATCAGCGAGGGAGCGTCGAAGCTGGACGAGAATGTGTTCAGACCGGACATGCGTTGGCTCGTCGTTCGCTATCCAGAAGCACTCAATAGGGCGCTTTGTCAGACCGGCGCTCGGAAGCGGCTGAGCAGCCGCATTAGCGAGTGACTCAGCGTTTCCTGTAAGTCGCGAATCCTGATATTCAATGTGTTGGCGATGTAACCGAGCGGGATGGCCGTACCCAATCCCATGGCGGTGCAGATCAAGGCCACGGCGATTTCATCGGCAATCTGGGCCGGCTCGACTTTTTCGCCGGTGCCGATGCGACCGAACGCCGCCATCATCCCGAGCACCGTGCCGAACAGGCCCAAGAGCGGCCCGTTGCGCACGACGGTTAGGATCCAATTGATGCGGTTTTCCATCGGCCCGAGCACGTCGCGTTGCAGGCGTTCAGCCACGACCTGCCGCAGGTCGTCCTGGTCCAAGTCACGATTCACGAGCACCACGCGCGTTAATTGTGGCAGGGCCCGAGGATCGATCTCGCAGCGCTCGATGGCGGCGTCGTAATCACCGGCGGCCAGGGTATCGTTGATCTCGTTGAGAAACTGCTGCTGCTCGTCATCGTTGCGAAAGCGCAGCTCGCGCAGCCGGCGCCAGACAATGATGGCGCAGAACAGCCCCCACAACAGGTTCATTGCCAGGAACCCGTAGGTCCCGTTTTCCAGAAGTTTTGCCATGCGTTGCTCTTCTCGTTCGTCCTGAACAGCGGCGGAATTTTCGGCGCCGCCCGCGGTTCGTGCGGCGCGGACCGGTCGGGGCTCGGTTGCCCGGGGACGCGCGAATCCAGCACTTAGAATGCATCATGCGCCCCGTCGGGACGTTGGGCAAGAACAGGCGAACGAAATCACACCCCCCGATCGCGAGTTTATGCCGAAATCTCAAATATTTCGGCGGCTGCCATGCGCCTGTTTCGAGTTGGCAAAGCTGACCGGTTATTCGCGCCCTTCCAAAGCGTCATGAACCGCCCAGACCGCCCCGCCGCGGTAGCGCGTGAAATCGCTTGCCCGGCGCAGGCCAGGCCGTTATCGTCATCAGTTATCTAGCGCGCTAGCGAACCGCACTTGTTAGATGGCCTGCGCCCAATCTTACTTAAGAAGTACCATTCCAGCCCGAGGGGCAATTCATGCAATTTCGCCACGCCATGAGTGCGGCTGCCGCTTGTTTGTCGCTGCTCTTAGCTCTGCAGTCCTCTCAGGCGGCTAAGCAAGCGACCGTGGGGCAGCATGTGGAAGAGTTCACGCTGCGCGACTTCCACGGTCAGGAGCACGCTTTGGCTGATTATCGCGATCGTAAAATCGTGGTCTTGGCCTTCCTGGGGACCGAATGTCCCCTGGTCAAGCTTTACACGCCGCGGCTGGTCGAGTTGGCAAGCGAATATGAATCGCGCGGGGTGCAGTTCCTGGGCGTCGACGCCAACGTGCAAGATACGCCCACCGAGATCGGCCATTACGTGCGCACTTTTCACATTAAGTTTCCGCTTCTCAAAGACGCCGGCAACGTCGTGGCGGATCGCTTATCGGCCGAGCGTACACCGCAGGTCTTCGTGCTGGACGAAAACCGCATCGTGCGCTATGCCGGGCGGATCGACGACCAGTTTGGCGTCAGTTACCACAAACAAAAGCCCGAGCATCGCGAATTGGCTACTGCGCTCGACGAGCTACTGGCGGGCAAACAGGTTTCTCAGCCTCTCTCGGACGCGCCCGGCTGCCTGATCGGCCGCGTGCGCAAGGTCGAGCCGCATGGCGACGTCACCTACAGCAATCAGGTGGCCAGGATTCTCAATCAGCATTGCGTCGAGTGCCACCGCGAGGGGCAGCTCGCACCATTTCCGCTGACCAGCTACGAAGAAACGCTGGGCTGGGCCGACATGATTCGCGAAGTGGTCGACCAGGGACGGATGCCGCCGTGGTTTGCCAATCCTGAGTTCGGACACTTCAGCAACGATTGCAGCATGTCGCCCGACGACAAGAAATTGCTGAAACAATGGGTCGAAAACGGCTGCCCCGAAGGGGATCGCGGGCAACTGCCCCCCGCGCGCACGTTCGCCAGCAAGTGGGCGATCGGCGAGCCCGACGCGGTTTTCGAAATGCAAGAAACGTACACCGTGCCGGCCGAGGGAGTGATCGACTACCAGTATTTCCAGATCGATCCCGGATTTACCGAGGACAAATGGATCTCGATGGCCGAAGCCCGTCCCGGCAACACTGCAGTTGTGCATCACATCGTGCTGTTCGCCTTGCCGCCAGGGCTGAAGATTCGCAACCCCGAGGAGGCGCAGGCCCAGGGGGCGATGATTGCCGTCTACGCGCCGGGCATGCCGCCGTGGCGCTACCCCGAGGGGACGGCGCTGAAGGTGGCGGCCGGCTCGACCTTTTAC
>CAMFLN010000282.1 GCA_945957305.1 uncultured Planctomycetaceae bacterium
GCCCGGGGCCGCGATCCTCGCTTCCAGGCCTTCTTTTCCGGCCCCGCTATCGCGATTGTGACCCCGGCCGGACAGTGTTATACTTTCCGGTCTGCCTAAAGACCGGAGATTCTCGATCCCTACGTAGGGGTCGCGGTTGCGGGCTGTCCTCAAACGCCGGCGCATGGGCCACTCGACCTCCAGCTCCCTCTGCTTGCATGCAGAGAATAGCGGGCCAAAGCTGCCCCCCGCGACTCTTCGCGGTTCGAGCTAGCAGACGATCGAGACGCTGCCTGTCAGGCCGGAGATTGTGACTCTTCTTACATGGTTAATCGCAACTTGATTCGTGGCCTCGATCTGAGCGAGGCAGAGTGGGAGCAGGAACTCGCTGCCGCGATGGAAGGCACCTCGGCCGATGAGTTGGCCAGCGGCGGCAGTGACATCACACTCAATCAGATCGTCAACGGGCGCATCATTCGCGTCGAAGGGGACCTGGTCCTGATCGACGTCGGTTACAAGAGCGAAGGGACGATTCCTCTCAACGAATGGGAAGAGGACGAAGCCCCGCCCGAGCCCGGCCAGAACGTCAAGGTGTTGATCGAAGAGATCGAAGACGGCAACATGGCCCGCGTCGACGGCGGCATGATCCTGCTGTCGAAGCGTAAGGCCGAGAAGATCGAAGCCTGGTTGAAGGTCATGGAGACGGTGCACGAAGGTGACATCGTCACCGGCGCCGTCACCCGCAAGATCAAGGGCGGTTTGCTGGTCGATATCGGCGTCAACGTGTTCCTGCCGGCCAGCCAGGTCGACATCCGCCGTCCGCCGGACATCGGCGATTACATCGGCCGCACAATTCAATGCGTCGTGCTCAAGATCGACGAAGCCCGTCGCAATATCGTCGTCAGTCGCCGCGCGCTTATCGAGACCGAGCGGGCCGAGAAGAAGTCGAAGCTGCTCGCCGAGCTCGAAGTCGGCCAGATCCGCAAGGGAACGGTCAAGAACATTGCCGAGTTCGGCGCATTCGTCGACCTGGGGGGCATCGACGGCCTGTTGCACATCACCGACATGAGCTGGGGTCGCATTGGCCACCCGTCGGAATTGGTGTCGATCGACCAGGAAATCGAAGTGCAGATCCTGCACATCGACCGCGAACGGGAAAAGATCGGCCTCGGCCTGAAGCAGAAGTCGGCCAGCCCGTGGGAAAAGGTCGACGAGAAGTACCCGGTCGGCAGCCGCGTGAAGGGTGTCGTCGTCAACGTGATGAGCTATGGCGCTTTCGTCAAGCTGGAAGAAGGGATCGAGGGCCTGGTCCATATCAGCGAGATGTCGTGGACCAAGCGCATCAGCCATCCCAACGAGTTGGTGCACATCGACGACGAGATCGAAGTCGTCGTCTTGGACATCAAGCACGAAAAGCAGGAAATCTCGTTGGGTATGAAGCAGACCCAGCCCAACCCCTGGGACAAGGTCGCCGAGCGTTATCCGCCCGGCTCGCTGGTCACGGGCACGGTCCGCAACCTGACGAATTACGGCGCCTTCATCGAGATCGAAGAAGGGATCGACGGGTTGTTGCACGTCAGCGACATGTCGTGGACGCGCAAGATCAGTCATCCCAGCGAAGCGGTCGAAAAGGGCCAGAAGATCGAGTGCAAGGTCCTCTCGGTCGATCAGCAGCGGCGCCGCATCGCCCTGGGCCTGAAGCAAATGAGCGAGGACCCCTGGGCCACGGACATCCCGTCCAAGTATCAGCCGGGGCAGATCGTCACGGGCACGGTCACCAAGCTCACCAACTTCGGCGTTTTCGTCGGGCTGGAAAACGGCCTGGAAGGCTTGCTGCACATCTCGGAGTTGGCCGACCACAAGGTGGAGAACCCCGAGGATATCGTCAAGGTTGGCGAACCGATCGAGGTCAAGATTCTGCGCGTCGACACCGACGAACGGAAGATCGGGCTGTCGCGCAAACGCGTCGAGTGGAGCGAGGAGGACCGTGACGGCGAAGAGGAAGCTGCCGGCACCGCCACCAGTGCTCCGTCGACCCCGGCCACCGAGCTGAAGGGTGGTATCGGCGGCGACAGTGGTCCGCTGATCAAGCCGCGGACGACCGAGTAGGCTGCCTAGCCGTCAGAATCGGCACACGACAAGAAACCGTTCCCTTTTTGCAGGGCCGCAAGCCCGCCAGAGGGGAACGGTTTTTCATTGGCGTGCGTGTCTGCCTCGGCCGCATCGCTCCGCGCCCGCGCCTTGTGCGAGGCGAAGCCTGGCTCTGCAATCCGCGCAGCCGGCGCGACCGTTGCACGGGACACGCCGTGCGCGGTCGCTGGGGGTCGCCGCGCGGCCTATTATCGGCGGGTTCGTTTTCTTCCGCACGCGCCCTAGCGCGTGAACATCCGGCCCACCTTGTCCGCTAGCAGCAGGGCTGGAGAATTCCACCGGGCACCGTCGATCAATTGTGTGTTCCTACCGCAACTAATTTCCCGCAGTGACATATGGCGCCTACCATGCCGAAGACACGCCGACGATCCTCAGCCGCCGTACAGTCTCCGTTGGAGACTTACCTGCGTGAAATCAACGAGACCTCGCTCCTCTCGGCCGACGAAGAACGCGAGCTGGCGATCTCGATCGGACTGGGTGACACCGCCGCCCGCGACCGCATGGTGCGGGCCAACCTACGGCTGGTGGTGAACATCGCTCGCGGCTACACCGGCAAGGGGCTGGGGCTGCAAGACTTGATCGAGGAAGGAAACCTCGGCCTGCTGCGTGCGGTCGAGGGCTTCGACCCGGCGATGGGAACGCGCTTCAGCACCTACGCGAGCTACTGGATCAAGCAGTCGATCAAGCGGGCCTTGATCAACACCGCCAAGACGATCCGCATCCCGGCCTACATGGTCGAGCTGCTCTCGAAATGGCGCCGCGCCACGGTTCGCCTCAGCGAAGAGCTCGGCCGCACGCCGACGCCCGAAGAGATTGGCCGCGTGTTGGGCCTGCCTCGCAAGAAGCTGCCGATCATTAAGAAGGCCATCCGCATTTACAGTTCGACGCCGCAGACGGATCAGTCCGAGGCGGGCTGGTCGCTCTCCGAAATGGTGATGGACGAGCGGAGCCGGAACCCCGAAGACGAAATGGTCGAGGGGGACAACCTGACGCACGTCATGCAGCAGCTCGAGACGATGGACCCGCGCGAAGCCACGGTGCTGCGTCTCCGCTTCGGCCTGGACGACAACGAGCCGCGCACGCTGAAGGAAATCGGCGAAGCGCTCGGCCTGACCCGCGAACGCGTCCGCCAGATCGAGACCGAAGCCCTGGGCAAACTGGCCGCTGGATTGTCAGTGGGCTAACGCAGGTGCCGTGTTTGTCTCCAGGACAAGCATGCGTGTAGCTCGGCAGGTGTCGGAATTGACTTTCTCCGACCACTGACTACCGGCTACTGCTTCGCAAACTACTGCTTCTCTCTCGCACCCCGGCAGAGGGGAGCGGTCCGCGCATTTTTTGACCCCTGGCACGTTGCGTGCTATCAAAGCTAGCAGAGGCGACGGAGCGACTTTTCCAGGACGGAGCCCGACGAGCATCCCCCGTTTCTCAGGGCGGCCGTTGCGATGGCACGTTACAGCTGGAAGGGTTTTCTGCGGCTCAGTCTGGTCTCGGTGCCGGTGCAGGCCTTCAACGCCGTCGAAAGTGACGACGGCCGCGTGGCACTGCACCAGTTGCACGATAAGGACCATTCCCGGATTCGCTACGTGAAGGTCTGCCCTCAGCACGGCGAAGTCTCGAAGGACGAGATCGTCTCGGGCTACGAAGTCAGCAAAGACGAATACGTGGTGATCGATCCCAGCGAGATCGAGGCGTTGCGCACGCCGGCCGAGAAGGCGATTACGCTCGACAACTTCATCGATCCCGATTCGATCGACCCGGTGCTCTTCTCGGGGCGCAGCTACTACCTGATGCCTGACGGCGAGGCGGGGGCCAAGCCGTACGCAGTTCTGCAGCGGGCCATGGCCAAGCAAAAGAAATGGGGCATTGGCCAGGCCGTGATGTTCAATCGCGAGCACCTGGTTCTTGTGCGGCCACTCGACGATCTCCTCTCGCTGGCGATTCTCAACTACTCCCAGGCGGTACGAAGCGTCGACGATTACCAACCGGGCGAAGCCACGGTTTCGGGCACGGAACTGCAGCTTGCCGAGACCTTGATCAAAGCATCGACGGCCAAGAAATTTGACATTGGCCGCTACAAGGACGAGTATGTGCACAAGATGCGAGCCTTGATTGAGGCCAAGATCGAAGGGCGCGAGATCGTCACGCCCCCTGGCGAAGAGGAGCCGGTGGTGGTGAACCTCATGGATGCCCTGCGGGCGAGCGTCGCCAAGGCCGGCAAAGGGAGCGCCGCGTCAGGGAGTGCGCCCGCACGACGTGCGGCCAAAGCGGCGAAGCCGGCAAAAAAGCTGGCCGCCAGCCACCGGCAGGTTGCTGCCAAAAAGAGAAAAAGCTCCTAGCACATTCACACAGGGATGGCCATGAACCCGACGGATCGAATCGGCACACGACGGGCTACGAAGGGGATCGGAGTCGCGTCGCGACCGCGCCGCCTTGAACCGACGGTGCAAGATTGGTTCTTGCAAGCCTGCGAGCACGAAGAGGGCGAGCGATTCCACGAAGCGCTGCGCTGTTATCGGCACGCGCTGGAAGCTGACGGCCCGTCGGCCGTGGTGTGCTTCAATTTGGCGAACGTACTCTATCGCCAGCGCCGCAAAGTCGAAGCGGCGGAATATTACCGGCAGGCACTGGCGCTCGACGATCGCTCGCACGCGGCGTGGAATAACCTGGGAGTCGTGCTCTGCGAGTTACGGCAGTGCGATGAAGCAGTGCGCGCCTTTCAACGCTCGATCGCGCTCGCTCCCTGGTTCGCTGATGCGATCTACAATCTGGCCGACTGCCTCGACGAGCGCGGCCTGTGTGCCGATGCGCGCCGCTATTGGCATGACTATCTGCGCACCGACTCATTTAGTGAATGGGGCGCTTACGCGCGCTCGCGCTTGGACGGCGAATAAGGACGTCGCTTTTAAGCGCTAAAATCACGTGGCACTGCTTGCTCGTCCAGCCGTGCGAACCCGAAGGGAAACACTGCTGGACGAGCCAGCAGTGGCACCCGAAGAGTGAGGAGAAGCTGCTTAACGTCAACGACCAGTGAGTTCTGAGTGGTCCCTCAGATCTGGTAGTTGAGTTCCGGCAAATCTTCTTCGACCTGCTCGCCGCGCATCCGCAGGCGCGGTTTCTCCAGCACCACGGTGGTACGTGGGGGCACGCTGCGCGTGAGCCACACGCTCGATCCGATGACCGAGTTGGCGCCGATCACGGTTTGCCCTCCCAACACCGTGGCGTTGGCATAGATGATCACGTGATCTTCGATCGTGGGATGGCGCTTGTTCCCGCGGACAATGTGACCGTCGCCATCGGTCGGGAAGCTCAGGGCCCCCAGCGTGACGCCTTGGTAGAGCTTCACGTAATCGCCGATTTCGCACGTCTCGCCGATCACGACGCCGGTGCCATGGTCGATGAAGATGCTCTTGCCGATC
>CAMFLN010000283.1 GCA_945957305.1 uncultured Planctomycetaceae bacterium
TCGATCCTCCACCGCTTGCGGAAAGCGCCTGGCAGCAGCTGGGGGACTTTGCCCGCGGCGGCGGGGGGGTGGGAATCTTCCTCGGCGCTAATGTCGAGCAGCAGTTGGCCAGCTTCAATGCCGCGGCGGCGCAGGAATTATTGCCCGGTCCGTTGGAATTCGTCGGCCGCTTTCCCGACGGCACGAATTACTTGAGCACCAAGAACGACCAGCACCCGATTCTGGCCAAGTTCCGCTCGCGCCGCGACGAGGTGCCATGGGACGAGTTTCCCATTTATCGCTTCTGGCAGTTTGAACATCTGGCCGAGGGGGTCGGCACCGTCATGGCGCTGGCCGGCGGGCAACCGGCGCTGTTAGAGCGACCACTGGGCAAGGGGCGCGTCCTGACTTTCGTCACGCCGGTTTCGGAATTGGCCGAATCGGCCGAGGACGAACGTTGGAACCAGTTGTGGGGCGCCGGCGCGTGGCCTTTCTTCACCGTGACCAACGAACTGCTGCTCTACCTGGTCGGCGGTAATGACGAGAAACTGAACTACCTGGCCGGCGACACGGCGGTCCTGACGATCGATCCGGAAAAGCGCTTTCCGACCTACCTGGTGTCGACGCCCGACGGGGAGAGTGTTCGCCAGGCCGCGAACCAGCAAAACGCCATCGTCTTCGCCGGCACGCAGTTGGTAGGCAACTACCGGGTGCGGGCTGGCGGGGACCAAGACGGCGTCAATCGCGGCTTCAGCGTCAACCTTTCGCCCGAGGCCAGCCGACTGGCGCGCACCGACGAAACAGAACTAAAGCGCATTTTCGGCGAGCAAACGTTTCATATCGCGCGCAACCAGGAACAAATCGACCGGCACATCAGCCTCGATCGGGTCGGTCGCGAGCTGTTTCCCCTGTTGATCGCCCTGGTAGCGATCGTGCTCGGCGTCGAACACGTACTGGCCAATCGGTTTTACCGCGAAGCGAAGTCGTGAAATGCAGAATGGCGATTGCAAAATGATAAATAAGTCTCCCGGACGCGTGTTTTCTCGCTTCCTCAACTCATCATTCATCATTTTGCATTCTGCAATTGCCGCGACCTTCGTCCTTCAACTTTAGACATTCCTCACGATGCTCCGTTTGGTCTTCAGCCCCGTCGGCGGTTACCTGCTGGTCGCACTGGCGGCTGCGGTGCTGCTCGGGCTGTTGGCTCTCGGTCCGGGACGAAGCCGGGTTTCGAACGGGCGGCGGCGCGCGTTGATTGCCATACGTTTGGCGATCGTACTGCTGATCGTGCTGGCGATGTTGCGCCCGACTTTGGTCTGGACCACGATCAGCCGCAAACCGGCCACGCTCCTGGTCTTGGCCGATCAATCGCGCAGCATGCAAGTGGCGGATGCCGCGGGTGAGAAAACGCGTTGGGATTCACTGCGCACGAGCCTAAATGCGGCCATGCCCGAGCTATCGGCATTGGCCAGCGAAATCGAGGTCAAAGTCTTCGCCTTTGATGCCGAGGCCCATCAGATTGATGCGTACGAAAGTGCCACCCAATGGCCGGCCAAAGCCGAAGGCACGCAGACGGCCATTGGCTGGGTACTGGATGACGCCTTGCGACGCGAGACAGGCAAGCGGTTGGCCGGTGTGGTGCTGCTGTCCGACGGTGCCCAGCGCGTCCTGCCCATGAAAGATATTCCGCCGCAAACTCCTGCCCGGCGGTTGGCGGACCTGGGCTTTCATCTCTATGCCGTGCCGTTCGGCCAGGCGCGGGCGCTCGAGCAATCGCGCGACGTCGCTGTATCGGATATGCGGGCTCCGCAGACCGTCTTCGTCAAGAACGAACTGGCCGTCGAGGCCGTATGCCAGCTCGACGGATTCGTCGGCCAGGAAGTGGTCGTACAACTGGCCGTCGAGTCCACACCGGGCAAGATGGAGGTTGTCGACTCGCAACGCCTCAGCTCGACAAAAAGCGGTGACCGCTTGCCGATACGCCTGAAATACATTCCCGAGCTTCCCGGAGAGAAGAAAGTCACCCTGAAAATTGCGCCGCAAAGTGGAGAGCTGATCACGACCAACAACGAGACCAGTACGTTCGTCACCGTTTTGGACGGCGGGCTGAAAGTCTTGTATTTGAATGGCGCCCTTTTGCCAGAACAGAAATGGCTCAGGCGATCACTCGATGCTTCGCCCGATATGAACGTCGACTATCGATACATCGACGCGCGCAAGCCCGAGTCACGCCCCAAGGATATGCAAGAGTTGTTCGAGCCGGGGCGGTACGACGTCTACATCATCGGCGACCTGGACGCGACCGCGCTGACCGAAGCCGAGTTGGCCGCTCTCGCCGAAGCGATCGACCGCGGCGCTGGCTTCATCATGCTTGGCGGGCTGCATAGTTTTGGCGCCGGCGGGTATGCCGCGACACCACTTGCGAATGTGCTCCCCTTGGACATGGACCGCTTCGAAAGGCAGAATTTCGGTGAAGAGATTCGTGCCGATCTCCACTTGCCCGAAGCGCCCAAGCCGGCGATGCGCCCCACGCGCTTGGGTCAGTCGCACAGCATTCTGCAGTTGGCGCCCCCGGCCGAGAACAAGGCGGCGTGGGACACGCTTCCTACGCTTGACGGTGCGAACCGCCTCGATCGCGTGAAGCGTGGTTCTTCGATATTGGCCGAAACGGCTGATGGCCACCCCCTGTTGATCGCCCGCGATTATGGACGTGGTCGAGTGTTGGCCTTCGCTGCGGATTCCACATGGCGCTGGTATCTGGGGGGGCATGAAACCGAACACAAGCGGTTCTGGCGGCAGGTGGTATTGTGGCTCGCGCGCAAGGACCAGGCGACCGACAGTGCCGTGTGGGTCGCGCTTGACCAGCGGCGCTATGGTCCTGGCGGGCGCGTGGAGTTCACGGCCGGGGCGCGCGGCCCCCAGGGAGAGCCGCTGGCGAACGCAACATTCGAGGTCGAAGTCGTCCGCCCTGACGGCAGCAAAGGAGCGCCGCGCCTGCGGCACACGGCCGGCGAGTTGGGAGGGCAATTTCTCGATACGTCGCTGCCCGGCGATTACACGCTGATCGTCAAGGGCTCGCTCAACGGCGCGCCGATCGGTTCGACGCAAGCGCGCTTTCTGGTCTACGACCAAGACCTGGAGTTGGACAACCCCTCGGCCGATCGCGGCGCGCTCGAAAGCCTGGCCGCCATGACCGGCGGTCGTACGGTGGCGGCCGATCAGCTGGGGGACCTGTTCGCTTCGATCAAGAAACAACTCGAAACACTCGAAGTCGAAACAATGGTCAAGCGCACACTGTGGGACACCTGGCCTTTTTTCTTGTTGCTGATCGCACTGCTGACCGTCGAATGGTGGCTGCGCAAAAAGTGGGGCTTAGTTTAGACCGGGGCCATGCAGTACTTTCCCATCCTCGAATTGCTGCAAGATTCTCATGATCCCCCGCTTACGCCGCAGGACATTGAAGAGATTGAATTGGCTCTAGGGGTGCGGTTGCCGCGTGAGTACGTTGAATTCTTGTTGGAGCACAACGGGGGAGAGTTCTACCGCTGGGTGGAGGTCGAAATCCCGAATCCGACGACCTTTGTGTCATCTGCGCGTATCAGCCAATTCTATGGGGAACCGGCCGACGGGATCGACCGCTCGGGATTGGTAAGGTATTCCGAGATGCTCAACGACCGAGTGCCCGAAGGGTTCCTCGCCATTGCTCATTGCAATTCCAGCGACCTGATTCTCTTGAAATTGGACGGACCGAAATTCGAGTTTCAGGGAGTCTGGTTTTGGGACAGCGCGGCGATGTTTGTTTCGGAAGAGGAGCAGAGCCTGTACTGGGTGGCTGACACGTTCAACGAATTCTTGGGCAAGTTGGTGTACGATTTCGATATGGATCCCGCGGAGCGAGAGACGCATCCGCTGTTTCAAGCCATCGAACGGGGAAATATCAAAGCGGTCGATCAGCACATTGCGGCAAGGGGCAACATTGACGAGCGCAACGAACGCGGCGAAACCCTGTTGATGGCGGCTGTGATCCACTCCTGGCCAAAAATCATCCGCTTGCTACTTTGCAACGGCGCTGATCCCCACGCGCGCGACTCGCAAGGGATGACTCCGCTGCATCACGCTGCCAGAAACTCCATCGACGGCGTCAAACTACTGCTAGCCGCTGGGGCCGACGCGACCGCACGCGATGCCCTGGGCCGTGGCGTCCTGGCGAACTGGTCGTACCGCGCCAATCAAATCCTCAAACGCCACGGCGCCGTCGAGGACCCCCCGGCTACGGCCTGACCCGACTCATGCCGTCGCGTTAACCTACAAAGGCGCGACGCATTTCGGCGATGTAGCGTGGGCATTCGACCAGCGGGTCGGTCGGCTCCTCGAATTCGAGCACGATGTAGCCGCGATAGCCGCTGTCCTTGAGGATTTGCGCGAGCCGCTTCAAGTCGATCGGTTGCCGCTTGCCTCCTTGCGGATGAATCGAGACTTTGACCTGCACGTTTACGGCGTACGGCGCCAGTCGCGCGAGATCGCCGTACGGATCGGGCGTGTTGAAATTGCCGGTGTCCAGGTTCACGCCAAACCAAGGGCTCTGCACATCGCGCACCAGCGCCAAGAGTCCGTCGGCCGTGGCCGTCAGGCCACCATGGTTTTCGAGTGCGAGAAATACCCCGTGGTCGCCGGCATACTGACAGGTCTCCTCGATCGCCGCCACGGCCAGCTTGTGTGCCACGTCCGCGCTCATTCCCTCGCGGGCGTGCCCTGAGAAAATGCGAATCACCGGCGCGCCGAGAATCTCGGCACGATCGATCCAACGTTTGACCCCGACGATCTGCTCGTCGCGCTTGGGACCTGCCGGCAGGCAAAAATCATTTCCCACCGCCGTGCCCGAGATGTCGAGCCCCAGCTCGAAGGTCAACTGCTTCAGACGGCGCAGGTATTCCGGGGTCGGGTCGGCCGGAAAGTAATAGCTCGTCAGTTCGGTCCCTTCCAACTGCATCTTGGCGCAATCGGTGATGAAATCTTCGAGCGAGAGTTTGGGCGGCTTGCTGGTCAGCAGGTCGCGATAACTGTAGGCCGCGAGGCTGAATTTAAATTTCGGCCCGGCCGCACGGCGGATCGGTTCGATCGCCTGCGCGACGCGCTCGATTGATGTCAGGCCGCAACATGCGGCGCCGACGGCGGCGGTTGCTTGCAGGAAGTCGCGCCGACCGGCGGAGTGGCTCTGTCTGCGTGTACGCAGCATGATCAGGTCCTCGAAGAACTCGCTGCGCTGTGCGATAAGTCGCGGCAAGATTGCCTTAGAGCAGCACCGCCAGCGGCGGCTATTTTACGAGGGCGGAGAGCCCGCAACAACCAAGCAGGGTGCGGAGCGTCGACGGTGCGAGAAAGGTGAGCCCGGCCACGATCATCATGGCGGCCAAAGGCGCCAAGCCCGTCGCCACGGCCATCAGCCCCCACACCGGAATGCTCAAGGCGACAAGCAGCGGGGCCGCCAACCGATTCCAGGCGAGCGTGGCAAAAGCGGCCTCGAACAAGACGAAGCTGTGCGTCCAGGCGTTCACGACCCAGGGG
>CAMFLN010000284.1 GCA_945957305.1 uncultured Planctomycetaceae bacterium
CCCGAGCCGTCGAGCGTGGCCTTGGTCCTGTGTGGCCTGATCGGCGCGGCATTCTACGGCTGCCGTCGCCGCTAAGTTAAGCGGGGGGCTCTCCGGTTGACATTACTTCGATGGGGGTGGACGGCATGATCGTTCACCCCTGTCTTTTTTCTTGGGCGGGGCGCGGCGGAGTTCATCAAGCAATCAAGAGTTTCTCATCAATCCCTAACAGTTGCCTAATGAATGGCTAGCAGAGGGCCGGTAGATTGCCCCGATTCTGCAAGTCGGCTCCTGCATCTTGCGTCAGGGCCGGGCGCCGCTAACTCGATACAACCTGCAATAAGACGGGCCACATCAGGGCTTTACGAAAAATATTTGGAGGCGGAGAGGTCAATGAGAAGAAATCTGATCACGGTGTCGCTGGTGATGTTGGGGGTTTGTGCGCAATCGCCGGCTTTCGGCGATTCGACCAATTCGTTGATCATGAACCAGTTCAATGCCGTCAGCGGCGGTTCTTATCTGGACAGCGGCAAGTTCGACCCGCGTTTGGGTCGCGTCGAAGGGAATGGCCAAAACTGGCTGCAACTGCTGACGACGAAAACGGACGCCGGGAAGAACACGCTCAACCTGCAGGGTTACGAAATCGACTGGTCGTACAACAAGTCCGACGGCACGAGCTCGGGTAGCGGCGTCATCAAGTTCAGCAACGATCCGGTCTGGTCGAACGTACCGCTCGGGACCGCGATTACGATCAACGAGTATCAAAAGGTCTGGTATTTGAACGACACTCCCCCGAATCCACCGAATATCGACGGCGACCCGACGGGATCGGGCGGCATGCAGCGCGACGGAGGGATCGACGGGCTGGGGGTTCAACACGGAACTCCGTACAGCAATGATCCCAATCTCGAGACGTTGATCAACTTCTCGTCGAACACCGCCTGGAACCCGTATGCTCCGGCCGGCGCCAACATGGCCCCCGGCCCCAACTGGAACATCAACGTTTGGGCCGGCCAAGGACCCGCGGGCAACGTGGGGAACAACTACAACTACCAGTACTTCACGTTCAGCGGCAGTGTCACCAAGAATGGCGTGACGTCGCAAATTGGCACCGAGGCCGCCGGCCTGTTCGCCGCCAACAACGACAACTGGCAATTCACGATCAAGGACAGCCACGGCAACACCGTGCAAGGTCCGATCGGCGAAGCGCTGAAGAGCACCGGCGGCTGGGGTGGCAATGGCGTCGGTTCAGGCGAGGTTGGCAAACTGCAAGGGTTCGAAGTGGGCTCGAATCCCACGTTGGCCGATTGGCAAAACGTGCAGCGCACCAACTATTTCGATGGCTCATCCAGCCGCTACGGCGGACCGACCGAATGGACCGTCGGCGCGGGCACCGCGACCGAAGACCTCAGCCCACTGCGCAACTGGTTCAACGATATTCGTCCTGGCGACGTGAACCTCGACGGCATCGTGAACGGCCAGGACATTGCCCTGGCGGCCTCGAGTTGGTTGCAAATCGGCACGAACTTGATGGCCGGTGATGCCAATGGCGACGGCATCATCAACGGACAGGACATCGCGCTGATGGCGTCGGATTGGTTGCAAACCGGCGGCGCGCCGGCTCCTGGCTTCGCTAGTGCGGCAGCCGTGCCGGAACCGGCAACTTGCCTGCTTTGCCTAGTTGGTATTGCCGTTGCTCTCGGGGCGCGCTGGCGTGGGCGCCGCGTCTAGCTCAAGCGGCGCTGCCGGCAGTGACAGGGCACGAAAAAGCGCGAATCGCGCCTGTCCCTAATCATGCGCTCACAATTTCCCGGTATCGTGCCGCCAGGGAGAGCGCGTGTGGGACGCGCGAGGGGAAATGTTTCGAATCGTGGGGCGCGGATTCGATGCGAACGATGGAAAGGATGGGGATGCGAAGCTTCGCCTTGGTGCATCCTCGAATGATGGATCAAAAGCTGCGGAACAACACACGTCGAAACGCCTTCACGCTCGTCGAGCTGTTGGTCGTGATTGCCATCATCGGCATCCTGGTCGCCCTGGTCCTGCCCGCCGTGCAGATGGCACGCGAGGCCGCGCGGCGGACGCAATGCGTGAATAATCTCAAGCAGATTTCTCTCGCCTTGCTCAATCATCATGACGTCATGCAATCGTTTCCTCCTGGGCTCCCCCATTGCTCGCCGAACAAGGCGTTCAATCCGCAGGGGTACATGGGCTTGTGGAAAACCGGCGGAACGCAAACCGGTGTCTATTGCCAGGGTCCCAACTGGTTGTCGAACATCATGCCCCAGGTCGAGCAAGTGGCGATGAACGACAAGTTGCTGGGCTGCCTGGACAACGAGTGCAGCTCGTCAGACGACTGTGACCGTGACAAGGTGGGCGCCTACTGGCGCGATTTTGGCGACCTGACGTTTTCCTTTATGCTGTGTCCCAGCACGGAAGCGATCGAAACCGAGATGAACGCCTGGGGCTTGGAAAATCTCGACAAGGGCAACTACGCCGCCAATTTCGGCGCCGATACTTACTTGTCCTACGACAAGACCAGGGGAACGATCGACAATTCGACAGCGGGCCCTTTTGGCGTGATCATTCCGCCAGGGACGAACGGCCGCAAACAAGTATCGAACGATCCCTCGTTGCGCGGCCGCTGGAAAGCCGGCTGGGGAGCCGGCACACGCATCGTCGACGTGACCGACGGGACCGCCAATACCGTGTTCATCAGCGAACTGCTGGGCTACGACGACGAAACCGATGGCCGTGGAACCTGGGTCTGGGGCGGCATGGGGGGCTCGACGTTCACCGCGAAATATCCGCCTAACTCGACCACCAACGACGTCATTCCCGCTTGTTGCACGACGATTCCGGCCGGCGATCCGCGCCATTGCACGCAGAATATCTCGGATAGCAACGTCTGGGCCTCGGCACGCAGCATGCACCCCAACGGCGTCAACGCGTCGATGGGAGATGGCTCCGTGCGGTTCTTCACCAACACCATCGACCCCGCGATCTGGAAGGCACTCGCCACCAGAGCCAATGGTGAACCGGCCAGTATGCCGTAACGCCACTTCGCTGTGCGCGAAATCACGGCGGTTTGCGAAATTACCGCGCCGCCTCGCCAGGCTTGGCGGAATTGCGGCGCTGCCATGGCCCGATCACGCAGCCCGGCGATTCTGTGCCGAGTTGGGCCAAGATCGCACTCGCTGATTCCTGGTACGCTTGCGGGTCGAGCTCCGCGGCGCGATGCAAATGAGCAATCGCCTCGAACGGACGCCCTCCGAGCTGATAATGCCGGCCCAGCTGAAAATGAAAATGGGCCGCGGCGTCGGGCAATCGTGCCAAGCCCTGCAGATAGACGTTTTCCGCATCCTCGTGGTGGGCGGTTTCACGCGCGTTGAACGCAATCCCATTGAGGGCGCGCACTTGGCCGGCAATCATCTCGGCTGATTGTGGCGCCTCGCGCAGCAGTCGGTCGGCCGCTTCGTAGCGTGCTGTGCTTTCCTCCCAACGTCCTTGTTGTTGCAACACGGCGGCGAGTAGCAAAGACGCCTGCGCGTTGCCGGCGCAATGCGGTGTCAAAACCTGCTCTGCTTCGTCAAGCCTGTCCAGCATTGCCAGGACACGCGCCGACTCGCAGGCGCGTGCGGCATCGGACTTGGAACGGTTCGCGTGCGCGGCGCGCTCCTCAAGCTGGCCAATGGCCGCGCTGAGTTTCGGGTACAGATACCGGGGCGATTCTCCGGCAACCTCTTGTGAACTGCCCAGGTCACGCAACGGTTTAAGCATCCGCTGCGCGACGACCAGCTGTTGCTTGCGCAGCGCCTCGCTGCAGCGAGTGGCTTGCCGCCGGCAGAGGTCGGACGCATAAGCCGCAGGCAGCGCCATCGCCACGACGACGAGGACTGCGAGCAGCCCTCCACGCTCAGCCGGCGTCGCACCGAGCCAACTCGTCGTCTCCCCTGTCCGTCTCGCGGCGAGCGATTCACTCGCCAGGCACCAGGGAAGCGTCAGGGAGCAAGTCAACAGCGAGCGAGCAAGCGCGCGCACCGTGAAGCTCGACCCAGAGTCGGCAAGTATTGTCGCGACGGTGGGCACGAAAATTATTCCGCAGCCGGCGATCGCCCCAGCAACGACACTCCAAACCAGCGCTCGTAGAATCGTTGGTGACAGGTAGCCGCAATCGCGAGACAAGCGGGCGATCATCAAGCCCAGCGGAAGCGACATCACGACCTGCACCACGGCCAAACGCTGCCAACCGAAGAGCAAAGTGGCATCGCTCGTTGTGAGAACGGCGCACGTGACGAAGGTCCCCATGGCTAGCCCGGCAAGTCGCATGGCGACACCCCGGACGCGCGTGTTGTGGTCGGCGTGCGTCATGTCAGGAGTGTTCCGAGGTGGCAACCAATTGCGGCAGCTCGCGCGATGCCGCGCCCGCTGGTGGCTGGACGTCGTGCCGGGCGTTCTGCGGCATTTGCACGCCCAGAACGGCGGCGGTCCCTGGTGCGCGCAGCTTCCATATCAGGCCGTCGTAGGCGTAGTGCAGCCCCGCAGCCCACAGGTTGATGCCGAGCCAGAAATCAGGTGACCACCGCTCGGCGACGGTGGCAATCAGCCCGCCGATCACCACATAAGCGGAAAGGATCAAACCCCAGGATTGAGTCATTTTGCGGAACAGTCCACGCGATCCTTGGGTGCGCCGCCGCTCGGCGTAGTAAGTCACGACGGCCAGGTACTCGACGGCATGAAACGCCGCGGCCGCGACTGTCAGCGACAACACCAGCGTTGTTCGCCCCGTTGCCAAGGCCGCCAAGAGTGTGAGGTACAGCAGGCCCACGCTCGCCGCGTACGTGACTTTACCAGGACGCTGCCAAGGGCGCGCACAAAACTCTGACAGCAATAGTGTGAGCATGGGCAGGGACATGACCACGTCCGCGGCGATGAGCCCGGTCTGTGCCGCCGACCACCCTGCCGTCCAGCCGTATGACCAGCCTGCCAGTCGAATGCTGGTATAGAAAACCAGGGAGCGCAGCCCCCAGGTTTCGAGCCACGGTCGGCCGCCACCGCTTTTCCGCGCGTACATACGCAAGATCCCGGCATGCTGCGCCGCGAAATGCCAGGCGTTCCATACATAGTCGACCAGCAGCAAGCAGAGGAATCCGCCCGTGCCGAAGCGCACGGCGGCGACGACCAAAACTCCTAGCAGAGCCATCGCGGCAAACAGCCACGACCGTCCGGCGCGGCGATCAGGATCGGTTGCCACCAGCAGCAGCGTGATCCAGCGATGGGGAGTCGTCAGAAAATAGATCTGCCAGAACTCGATGTGCGGCACACGCTCTGTGCTCAGAAAGCCCGGCACGAACGCCACCATCCACCAGGCGTTGACCAGAAACAGCAGGTCAAACACTGGTGAGACGAGCCAGCCCGGCGCGGTTACCGAGTGACCAGAAGCCTCGGCGGGGCGTGGCGCAGTGCGTATCGTTGCCGACATCGAATTTCGAACTGCCGCCAGGCAGGCACAGATTTAGTTGCAAGCGGGAGAAGGCTGCCGCGCAGCACGCCTCATTACAGG
>CAMFLN010000285.1 GCA_945957305.1 uncultured Planctomycetaceae bacterium
GTTGCGGAGCGCACCCGGCAACTGCAGACCTCACTGGAGCAGTTGCGGCACAGCGAACGGCTGGCCGCGGTCGGGACGCTTGCGGCTGGCATCGCCCACGAAATTAACAACCCTGTGGGCATCATTTTGTTGTCGGCCGAGCGGGCCTTGATCAATCAAGCAAGCGAGAAACCAGAGCTGCAGACGCAGCAACTGTTGCAAGAAATTGTTTCCAACGCGCGCCGCTGCGGACGCATCATCAAGAACGTGCTGCGCTTTGCCAGGCAGGAACCCGGCGACCGGTGGCCCAGCGATGTCAACGCCATTCTCAACCTGGCATTCGAGTTTACACAGGCATACGTCGAGCGCTGGGGTGCGAAGATCGATGGCCGGCTGAAGCCTGCGTTGCCCCGGGTGTTAGGCAATCCGGTCGAGCTGGAACAAGTGTTCGTGAACTTGATTTGCAACGGCGTTGAGTCCGCGGCTAACAACCCCGAGCTGGTTGTCACCAGCGACCTGCAGGACGGTCTCGTGACGATCGCCGTATGCGACAACGGGCGCGGCATTCCGCATGCTGACCGCAGCCGGGTTTTCGACCCCTTCTATACCACACGCCAATCAGAAGGGGGAACAGGCTTGGGGCTCAGCGTCGCGTATCGAATTGTCACCGACCATGGGGGCACCATTCGCGTCGAAGACGCGCCCCAGGGCGGCACCATGATGCTGGTCGAATTGCCCGCCTACGAAGAAGTCGGCACGGGGCTCACACCCGCCGTCAGTCGGCCGCACGCCGACCATCGCCGTGTATCTCGCACCGGTTGACGATAGCCGTCTACTATCACTATGGGCGCAAGGTTTTCACAAAGAATTCGTCGACGGCCGCCCGCGCCTCGGCAACTCTTTGCAGCGAATGAGGACAATGTCCCACGCCGGCTAGCCGGAGATACGTCACATCTTTGTTTCCGGCCTGGGCCAGCGCCGTGACGAATTCGTCGGCAGTGCGAATATCGACCTGCTCATCATTCACTCCGTAGACCAACAGGAGCGGGGGTAGCTTGTCGACAACATGGTAGGTAGGCGACGCTGCGCGATAGGTCGCCAAAAGACTCTCCGCTGGCGGCCCATTCAAGAACTTGTCAATCACCACGCGCAACTGGTTTTGCTGGTGTTGTCGAGCGAGGTCCAGGGGACCACTATCGCTGGCGATCGCCTGCACTGCAAAAGATGGCCGGGAATCGTTGCTGTCAGCACCTGTTGGCGCGGTTTCCGTCATGCCCACTAGCAATGCCAGATGGCCTCCGGCGGAATTGCCGTAAAGCCCCATGCGGTTAGGGTCGATGTGAAATTGCCGGGCCTGAGCGCGCAAGAAACGCACTGCCTCGCGACAATCGTCCAGTGCAGCCGGATAGGGCGCATCGCCCGCGAGACGGTAATTGACAGTCGCCGCCACGAAGCCGAGTTTGGCAAAATCGACAATATTGCCGGGAACACCTTGTTCGTTTGACGTGAAACTTGATTTGTCCCCCTCGATCCAACCACCGCCGTGAATAACGACAATCGCCGGCCTGGCGTCCGAAAAACCGTGGGGAATGGCCAGATCTAGCCGGCACTTCTCGACGCTGGGCATGCGGTAGGAAATGTCGCGAGTGACAACGATCTCAGGGGCATCGGACGTGGTCGCAAGTTGTCCCAGAAGCGGTGTGACGTGCAGCAGCAGTGGCAATGAGCACGCCAGCAAAGTCTGTCGCCAGGCAGATGACCTGTGGCTCGTACGGACCTTGATGAATGGCTGCAGGTCAAGCATCTCGTTTTTCCACGGCTGCAACCTTGTCGAGACGCCGCTGATGACGCTCGGCGCCGGTGAACTGCGCGGCCAGGAACGTCTTGACGAATTCTTCGGCGAGGAGGGGGCCGATGACGCGTCCGCCCAGGCAGAGAATGTTCATGTTGTCGTCTTCAACGCCCTGGTGAGCAGAGAATCCGTCATGGATCAAAGCTGCCCGGACGCCGGGGACCTTGTTGGCGGCAATCGAGGCACCCACGCCGCTGCCGCAAACAGCGATGCCGCGTTCGACCTGCCCCGTGGCGACGGCGCGTGCCAGCGGTATTACGAAATCCGGGTAATCATCCGTGGCGTGCAGTTCGTGAGCGCCGAAGTCCGTAATCTGATGTCCCGCCTGGCGCAACATCGCAGCCAGCTGCTGTTTGAGCTCAAATCCGCCGTGGTCTGCCGCAAGTCCGATATGCATCGAAGGGAATCCGCGTACGACATCGAAGAGCGTCATAATTTTAGACTCGGTCCGACCGAGGACGCGCTCCCATTAGATTACGGGTTGTCCGACAAGGCGGGAAGACAGGGCACGCGCTTCTTTCAGCCACATTTGGTGCGAACCTGTTTTCATTGGATTTACACGCCGCCGCGCCGCACCTACACTTTATTAATAGGTGTCGGGCTGGGAACAAACCCGCCACCGAGACCGCTCAGGAGGTAGCGCCCTGGTCCGCGTCTGTATTGCGTATAAGGGCCTGGAGCAGTAGAGGCATTTCCGGCGAAGCGCTGACTGGCTTCCCTGCGCGACTGCGCATGAGACGGAATCCTCTGGCTTGGTTCCGCGCCCATGACTTCTGCATCAATCGGTTGTGAGGATGCGCCATGTCACAAGTGATTGTCGATCCTGAACAGCTCCGCCGTTTTGCGCAGAGCTTGAAGCGCTTCAATAGCGAGCTGCAATCGCAGCTGCAGTCATTGCATGGCCAGATGAAGAACCTCAGTCAGACCTGGCGTGATAAAGAACAGCAAAAATTCAACGATGAATTTGACCAAACCCTGCTGGCGGTCGCCAAGTTTGTAGAAGCCGTTGATGAGCACGTGCCGTTCTTGCTGCGCAAGGCGGACCGGGCGGAAGAATACCTCAGGCAACGTTGAGTATTGCATGCGATCGGGCGCTCATGTCAAGTCAGTCGCCGCGCTCGAGAACTTTCGGGCCGCGCTTGGACTGTTTGGCGACGAGGTCAGCCAAACCTTGGCGGCATTGCAGGCCGAGATACAGGCTTTCGTCGATTGGCTCGAACACGATCAACTGAAGTTTTGGCGGGCCGAGATCCGGTCCCGCGAGGAGCGTGTCGCCGAAGCCAAGGCCGATTTGCATCGTTGTCTGTCGGCCACGATCGACCCGCAGCGAACGCCGTCCTGCCACGTCGAGAAAAAAGCTCTCGACCTTGCCAAAAAACGTCTGCAAGAGGCGGAGGACAAGTTGAAACTGGTGCGCCGCTGGATACCCCTTGTGCGACAGGCGGTGATGGAATACCGCATGAAGACTGAGCCGCTGCGCGGTGCGGCCGCAAGCGACGTCCCGGCCGCAGCAGCGCGGCTTCGATCAAGCATCGAACGCCTCGAGGAGTATCTGCGCATCGCTCCGCCGAGCGCAGCGGGCTCATTGACACCCGATCGGCTCTCAGAGAGCGCAGCACAGCCGGCAAGTCTGTCGGGGCAAGCCAGCGACGACGTTGAGGGCGGCAGGCAGGATCGCGCTGTGGCAGATACGGGCACCGTCGCGGGGGCGGTGCCGGATGAACACGGAACTACAGCATGATTTTCGACGATAACAAGGCGCGCCTGAGCCATGCTGCACGCAAGCTATGGTTGCACTGGGAGCAGACGCAAGCCGACTGGAATGACCAGGTGACGCGTGACTTCCAGCGAGATCATTTGGAGGATTTCAATCCCAAGGTGGTGGCGGCCGTCAAGGCGATCGAGCGCTTGGCCGAGATCTTCACGCGCGCCGAGCATGAATGTCGTTGAAAAATCGGCCGCAGACCTCTTGTCGAGGATACCAGTGGCAGGACCTTTGAACCTTTTCGCCAGCGTGTAAGCACAATGCGCGTCGTCGAACGTGAAAAACGCGTGTTACAGGGATTGGTCGATCTGGTGGATCGGCGATCAACGGCGCAGCGCGCGGCTGCCACTGCCTATGCGGCCGGTACCGATGCCGCGAACACAGAGTTCGCCGCGGCCGAGTCCGCGATCACAGCTTCGTTTCATCGTGAAGCCAATGCTACGGCGCAGTCGGCACGCTCGGCGCGCGAGCAAGCGACGAAAGTGTGGCAAACTCAGTCCCGCGCCATCGAAGAAGAATGTCAAGATGCAGTGCAAAGATTGGCCAACGACATCAATCGTGCGGAACGAGGCGCGCACAAGGCAATCGATGAAGCACGTTGGCTGGCACGCACAGTTTATGAAGCCAGCCGCAAACGAATGGCCGAACAAGTCGCTGAACTTGAGCAACAGTTGCGCAGCCGGTTGCGGACGGCGCGGGCCATCGAAAATGACGCGGTCACATGGTTAGAGCGTCTGCGCCATCGCACAGTTCTCGACAGCACTGTGGCCCTCTCGCCCGAGAATGACCCAGAGGACGATCACGCCGAGCGACTGGCCAGGTCGCTCGACACGGCCAAAGTCGAACTGCAAGGATTGCGCGCCCTGCATCTGCCGGACGCTGTCGCGGGCATTAATGTCTTGTGGGTGTTCTTGCTGGTGGCGGTCTTATCAGCGGTCGCTGCGGGATGGTTCTCGGGGGGCAATACGCTAGTAACCGTTGCGGCGACCGTCGTGCTGACGATTGGTCTGGGCCTGCCCTTGAGCCTGTGGTTGCGCAAGCTGGCACAACGGCAAACGGCCTCTCGCTTTCGGCCCCTGGTAGGCGCCGTGCGCCAGGCGGAAACGTCGGCTCAACTCTACTTGGACAAGTCGGCGGCCGCCTATAAACGCAAGCGGAAGGAGATCCGCCGACAACGCGATGCAGAGGATGCCCGGGCCACGGAACAACACGCGCCCATGCTGGCCTTGTGCAAACGCCGTCGTGACGTGGACTTGCCGAAGTTGACCGCCGATGCCGATCAGCGACTGCTCGATCTGCAGCGACGGTATGATTTGCAACTAGCACAGCTACACGAGCAGGAACAACAGTTAAAGGCCGAGGCTCGACAGCGCTTTGATCAGCAGCTAGTCGAAGCTCAAGCCATGAAGGAGCGCAAGCTGGCATCGGTCCAGGCGGACTTCGACCGGGCGCGGACCGCGGCAGAGATTGCCTGGCAGACCGAGTTGGCGGCGATACAACTCGAATTGGCCGGCATCAATCGTGAAGTCGAGGAATGCTGTCCCCCTTGGTCGGTCGTCACCTCGGGCCAGTGGCAGCCACCAGCGGACGTTCCCCAAGGCATTCGCTTCGGCGAACTCATGCTGGATCTACGATCTCGGGCCGAAAGCTTCATCGGCGCAGATCCACGGGCCGCTCAGGGGCTGGTTTTCGCGCTCCCTGCGCTGCTGGATTTTCCCGGTGGCAGCTCGATCTATGTCAAAACCCAGGGCGAGGGGCGGCAGCGCGCGATCGAGCTGTTTCAGGTCGTCTTGATGCGCTTGCTCACGGCTGTGCCGCCGGGCAAAGTACGGCTGACGGTCGTCGACCCCGTCGGACTCGGTCAGAATTTCGCATCGTTCATGCACCTGGCGGACCATGATGAGGCCTTGGTCAGTCATCGCATCTGGACGGAGCCGGTG
>CAMFLN010000286.1 GCA_945957305.1 uncultured Planctomycetaceae bacterium
GGCAGCAATCGGCGTATAGGCTGGCCCAGGATTTCGCTGGTGGTGTAGCCATACATTTTTTCCGCGGCCTGGTTCCAACTGATGATCGTCTCGTTCAAATCGACGCCAATGACCGCATCTTCCGAACATTCGATAATTGACGCCAAGCGGTGCAGTTCGTCCTCTGCCTGCTTGCGTTCCGTCACATCGCGAAAATACATCGCCAAACCGGCCCCTTCAGTCGGCGAGGCTTTAAATTCCAACCAGCGCTGCCACGGGGTGTAGAACTCTTCGAATTCGACGGTGGTTTGGTTGAGGGCCGCGCGCTTCAACATGTCCTGGGCACGCGGGCTCAGCGTTCGGGGGAAATCCGCCAGCGAAGGGGCAGAGCCAGGTTGCGCATGGCTTTGTTGAAATTCTTCGGTCGCACGGTTGGTGTACACCAGTCGCCAGGAACCATCCACGACCACAAAGCCATCGGCAATGCTCTCGACGATCAGCTTGATCTGCGCGGCATTGGCCCGCGCTCGTTGTAGTGCACGGCGCGAAATCTCGCCGAAAACGGCAATCGCGAGGCACACGAAGCCGTATACAAAGGCCACAGCCGTGGGTCGAAAAGCATCAGCCTGGGGGACGAAATACCAATTGGCGACCAGATAACCAAGGACTGTGGCCAGCACGCCGGGTCCCAGTCCGCCATACCATGCCGAGGCAGACACCGCGACGCAGTAAGTGGCGATGAGGACAGCCACCGTGCCGGAAGTAAACGCCGTAACAACGCTAGCGATCGCGATTGTTGCGACCGCTAGAAGGTAAGGCGCCAGCCGCCACAACAGGCGTATTACGTCGGCAGATCGCATAGATGCAGTTGCAACTCGGACGGCTTGTGCAGCAGGCGAAAGGGCGCAGCCTATCGATCAAACAGTCCCGCTTCGAAATCTGGTTAGTCGCGACGAACGTTTCTCCCGACAGTGTGGCCCATTGATTCTGGCTCCTCCGCACCAAAAGAGCCAGACTGCGCTTGCACTTTGTGCAAATCCTGCGCCGCCTCTAGGGCGCACCGTCCGCGCCCAGTCGTTTGAGGTCTTTTCGTGATTAATGGTCGATCACCGGCCAACAAACGCCGGCAAGTGATTGCTAAGCGACCGGTTTACGATCTTCGTCTCCGTCGCCGATCAGCTCCTTCGTCAGCCGCAACAGTTCTTCACAGTTGAGCGGCTTGGAAAGAACCCGTTCTGCTCCCGCGTCGATGGCCGGAAAAACGGTGTTGATGTTGGCGTAGGCGGTCAAAAAGACTCCGAAGAGATCTGGTTGAATCTCTCGAGCATGGCGAAAAAGCTCCACTCCGTTCATCCCGGGCATTTGGTAGTCGACGACAGCAAGCTGGTATTCGTGTTGCTTCACAAGCTGCAGGGCAGCCGTGCCATCGGGGGCCGTGTCTACGGCGTAGCCGCGCGAGGCCAATGTCCTGGAGACAAGCTCTGCGTTGCTGCGGTCGTCGTCGACCACCAAGACGCGCGTGTGCATCGAAGGACTTCTTTTTTCAGGAGGGCTGTTCCAAAGGCCCGTCGGAGCTCGGGCGTGACGCTCGTTGCGGAAGAAAGTGACTGCGGGAGAGTTCAAACTGCAAGTACTATGCCGCTATTGCCTTTGCGGGGATTCATCCGCGGCCGTCAGCCTCACGAGTGGTCAAAAAATAACCACTAGAAGCCTCCTCTCTGGTCGTTTTTCAACCACCTTTGAGAACTGGCGAAAGTAAATGCTCCACGGCGGGCATCACTAAATTCGCTGATTTACCGCGCCCGGGATGCCCCCCGAAGCCTGCTGTACAATGGCGAGATCAGTGTCGGCGAGCATTCAAGTGGTCGAATTCAGCTCAGTGTGAGGGCCATCGTCTGGTCGTTTTAATTCCGCTCTGGCCCGAATTATGCAAAGCGGTGAGTTAGCAACCAGCTTTCCACTCATTGTTCCTATTCGAAGACTTCAAAACATGCCAACTCTTTTGGTAGTCGACGACGATCGGGCAATTCGCCATGTCGTACAGCAAGCTTTCTCGGGCACGGATATCCAAGTTGCCGAAGCGGCCACCGCCGAAGACGGGCTGGATCAATTGCGCCGGCATTTGCCCGACGTCGTGCTTTTAGACATCAATTTGCCAGAAATGTCGGGCATGGAGGCGTTTCGCGCTTTTCATTCGCTCGATCCGAAATTGCCCATCATTTTCGTCACTGCGCTGGATTCGAGCGATATCGCGATCCAGGCCATGACCTTGGGCGCTTACGACTTCGTGATGAAGCCGCTGGACTTGGCGAGTCTCAACAAGTTGATTGGCCAGGCCATGGAAGTGCGCCGGCTGATGAACGTCCCGGTGTCAGTGCCTGGCTCGAAATTGCCCAGTGATGGGGCGGACCGCTTGGTCGGGCGTAGTCCCGCGATGCAGGAAGTGTACAAGGCCGTCGGCCGCGTGGCGCCGCAAAACGTCACGGTGCTCATCCGCGGCGAGAGCGGGACGGGCAAGGAGCTCGTCGCGCGGGCGATTTACCAGCACAGCCCGCGTGCGGACCGCCCGTTTTTGGCGGTCAATTGCGCCGCAATTCCCGATGCCTTGTTGGAGAGCGAACTCTTCGGGCATGAAAAGGGCGCTTTCACGGGAGCCGATCAGCGTCGGATCGGCAAGTTCGAACAATGTAACGGGGGCACGCTTTTCCTGGACGAAATCGGCGATATGTCGCTGTTGCTGCAGGCAAAAATGTTGCGCGTCCTGCAGCAGCAGCAGTTCGAACGCGTGGGGGGTAACCAGACGATCTCGACGGATGTGCGCGTGATCACCGCGACGAATCGCGATCTCGAGCAAATGGTCGCCGCTCGCGAGTTTCGGGCTGATCTCTATTACCGTCTGAGCGGCCTGACGATTCAACTGCCTCCGCTGCGCGAACGCACGGCGGATTTACCGCTGCTGCTGGATCATTTTCTGCGACGCTTCGCTTTAGCACTGGATAAAGATGTGCGCGGTATCTCGCCCGAAGCGCTGGACATTCTCTTGAAATACAGCTGGCCTGGCAACATACGCGAATTGCAAAATGTCCTGCGCCAGGCGTTGCTGAATACGGTTGGACCGGTCTTATTGCCGGAATTCCTGCCGGCCGCCGTGATGAGTCATGAAAGCTCCAGCGGCGGAATGCTCGAAGGAAGCGATGACCTGACTGGCCAGATCAATCGTTTGTTGGAGCAGAATAGCACCACGCTCTACGATGACTCGATTAGTGCTCTCGAACGGTATGTCTTGCCGCGGGTTTTGGCGAACACCCAGGGAAACATCTCGAAGTCGGCCAAACAGCTGGGAATCACGCGCGGCAGCTTGCGTAATAAGATACGCGCTCTCGGGCTGACGATCGATCGTCAAATCAAGATCGACGATGGCATTACAGAAACCGACGACGCCGAAATGCCCGCCTGAGTGGCTCGGCAGCGGTCAAGTGGAGATCGTCTGCATGTAGTCGGCCAACGCAACCACGACGTGCGCCAAATGTTGGTCGACTGTGCACAGCTGGTCACGCAAGGAGGGTTCGCCACCGGGCTTGCAGTTTTCGATCGTTTGTAGGGCCGCCACGGCGCGCGCGGCATTGAAATTTGATGTGAGCCCTTTGAGGCTGTGAGCTGCGCGGCAGGCTTCTTCTCGGTTACCGAACTGAACGGCACTTCGCAGTCGCGCGAGAATTTCGAAGGCATCTTCGAAGAAGAAGCGAATGAGATCTGACAGCAACTCGCGGCTTCCTCCCATGCGTGTTAACGCAGCGTCCATGTCGGTAACCGGAAGGTCGAAGCTGTTTTGCTGGGAGGAAACCTCGCGCCCATTGGGAGTCATGGCGGCGCGCCGGGCCATTTGCTGGAAAGCTTCGAAATCACAGCTGTTCGGGACTATGCCATCGAAGCTGCCCTCGGGAAGTGCCGTCGCGATTTCCTCGGCGGGACCGGCAACAACACTCCCTGGCGTCATCCCGCGAACCAGCAGCGGGACCTGCCCGTTGTGAGCCGCCGCGAGAGTCGGGCCGAGGAGGACGACGTCGGGAGCTTGCTCTTGGCAGGCTCGCAGCAAATCGACTAAATCACCGGCCAGGCGCACACGATGTCCGCAGGATTGGAGTTGGGTAATTAATGTCTGCTGGTACCCAGCAACTGGTTCCGCGATGACCACATCCCACGTTGCAGCGGGCGATTTTCCGTTCACAACTGGTCCTTCGAGTGAAACGCGTTAATTTGCTCGTATGTGGGGTTGCGGCAATAAGAGTTGCCACGGTCCCAAGTTCGCCGGCGGCCCACCATCGTGTCAAAGTGGCTGCAGCAATTCGTATACCTGGAATTTATTGAGTTTCTGTCATAGGTGACCATGCCCTATCAGGCAAGTAAATCGCACATCGCGGAAATGTGGATTGAACCAGGGTAGGTCAAGTGGAGGACGCGCTGGTCGTTACATGACCGCCGCGAGCCCGGCGTCAATGCCGGAGAAGCAGTAGCTCACGTTCCAGCAAGCCGGCACTGGAAACGGACTTCGCACGAGACGACCGGAAAAATCAACATGACCCCCCTCCGCGGCCCAAGGTTTGCGGTCTGCAGGCATCCTCAGCGGAGTTTGCATTTTTCTTGGGACCTACCGCAGGGTTGTGCCACCATCATGATAGTTCTGTCATACGACGCGATCGACTCAGAACCTGTCCTTCCATTCCCTGGCTCCAAGGACTGCAGTCAATTACGATCGCGGATCGCAACAGCCCTGCTGCAGCAAATGCCCACCAGCGGGCACCAATTAAACGTCGAGGTCGACGCGGAGGGAACGGTGGTCCTGTCCGGTCGCGTGAGGACGTTCTACGCGAAGCAATTGGCCTATCACGCTTCGCAGCGTCTGGCCGAAGGACACTCGGTCATCGACTCAATGGTGGTGGATAATCAAGCCACGGCTCCCTGCTGGAATCGGGGACGTTAACGCGTCGTCTGGGCGTAAGGCTCACTCGAATTGCGAGATCGGCGCACTCAGAGCGCGAGCCCGGCAAGGGATTTGCTCTCGTGGTCGCTAGGGTTTTAGCGGCAGATCATCGCAGTGAGGATCTCCGGTGCACGAGTCGTTTCGGATGTTTTCCCGTTTGATGGCTGAATTTGTTGGCTCGAATTGGGCCTTCTTCGCCGCCTTGTCCTCAGTGGCCGTCTGGGGGGCGCTCGGACCAGCGTTTGGGTACTCCGACACTTGGCAATTGGCGATTAATACTGGTACAACCATCGTCACATTCCTGATGGTTTTTCTCATTCAGAATTCGCAGAACCGCGATTCGCTCACGATCCAGCTCAAGCTGGACGAGCTGCTGCGAGCGGTTCAGGAAGCTCGCACCGATCTTGTGGATCTCGAGAATCGCTCGGATGAAGATCTACTGCGTCTCAAGCAGGAGCTTACCGGGTTGGCTCGCCACAACCCTGACGACGCCCCGCCAGCCGCAAACGGCATCGTCAGTCGGCCGGGCGAAGTCTCGTGATACCAGGTCTGCCGGCCGCTGAAGCAGGTAT
>CAMFLN010000287.1 GCA_945957305.1 uncultured Planctomycetaceae bacterium
AGCCAAGGCCGTCCTTCTGGCTTGGCGGAAGCCAGAATTCACATGGCAACTTCAGAGGGCCGAGGGCCCTGGTTTACGTCTCCTGCATGTCAGCACCAGGAATTTCCCGAGCACTGGCATACGGAAGTCATCACACGAAGATGTAGCCTTCTTCGTTGTGTTGAGTGAGATCGAGGCCTTGCAATTCCTCGTCGCGCGAGACACGCAAGCCCATGGTGACGTCCAGCACCTTCAGGATGATAAAGGTTGCGACGGCAGCCAGCACCCAAGTAGCGACGGTCGCAATGATCTGGGCGGTGAGGACCGGGCCACCTTCGAGGATGCCGAGTTCCTTACCCTTGCCGATATCCCACACGGCGCGGGTGGCGAACACACCCGTGAGGATGGCCCCCAAGGTACCGCCGAGGCCGTGCACGCCGAAGGCGTCGAGCGAGTCGTCGTACCCGAGCTTTTGCTTCATCACCGAGCAGGTGAGGCTGCACATGACGCCGGCCGCGGCGCCCATGCCCAGGGCCGCCATCGGCTGTACGAAACCGGCAGCTGGCGTAATGCAGACCAAGCCTGCGACGGCGCCCGAGGAGGCACCGAGCAGAGTCGGCTTACCGCCACGAATCCAATCCATCAAGGCCCAGGCGAGCGTGCCTGCTGCCGCGGAAAAATGCGTCGTCATAAAGGCCGATGCGGCGATCCCGTCGGCGGCCAGGGCACTACCGGCATTGAAGCCGAACCAACCCACCCACAACAAGCCAGCGCCCAGTGCGGTGTAGGTCAGGTTGTGCGGCGGCATGGGCTCGGTGCCGTAACCGGTACGCTTGCCGAGAACCAAGGCGCAGACCAAAGCCGACACGCCCGAGCTGATATGCACGACGGTACCACCGGCGAAATCTAGGGCCCCTCCTTTGCACCAGGTTTCGGCATGCGGCGAACCGTATGCGAAGATGCCACCGCCCCAGACCCAGTGGCACAGCGGGCAGTAGATCAACAAGCCCCAGAGGATCATGAAGACGACCATGGTGCTGAACTTCATACGTTCGGCAAACGCACCGCAGATCAGCGCGGGGGTGATGATGAAGAACATCCCCTGGAACAGCATATGAGTCGCGAACGGAATGTTAAGTACGGGATGCAGCGGAATGTCCGAGCCGACGCCGTCAGTCCACGTGGCTTGAACCCCCTTCATGAAGAAGTGGTCCGTATTGCCAATCCAGGCTTCGGCACCGCCGAAGGCCAGCGAATAACCGACCGTGGCCCACAGGACGGTCATCAGGCCCATCAAGAACACACATTGCATCAACACGCTGACCACGTTCTTGCGCCGAACCAGACCGCCATAGAACATGGCCAACCCGGGGGTCGTCATGGCTAAAACCAACGCCGAGGAAGTCAGCAACCAGGCGTTATCACCCCGATCCAGGACGTGAGGCGGAGCCGGGGCCGCTTCGGCGGAGCCGGTCGGGCTCGTATCCTTGGGAAGATCGGGATCCGCGGCCTCCTGGGCCTGCGACGTGGCGGCCAGCGCCAGCCATGCGGCCATCGCGAGAGACAACAAACAACCCATACACAACTTCGTTTTCATTTCCAGCCTCGCTCGTAGAGAAGGACGTAATAACCGCCTGCCGGCAATCCCGTGGTCTTGTTAGCCCAGGAAGCGCGCAACGCTGCGCGCTTTGCCGGCCAGGCCCGCCGTGACAGTCGCGGCGAAACGCATTCCACGTGCCAAAGCGGAAACGAGAGGTCGCCGCCCTTCCAAAAGACCCCACGGGCAAACGGTTTGCGGTGTTTGCGAAAGCCAGAAACACGGCAGGGGCTGCGGCAACCCAGCGATACTTTGCATACCCCCGCAGCATCGAGTGCGCGGGACAGAGGCAGATGGGGGGGAGCGGCTTAACGCCTGGCTACCGGCCGGCGAACTAAGCCCCGGCGACCGTGCGTTCGGCCTGGAGGAGCAATTGGGCGACGCCCGCGTAGAGGTTCGCGGAGATCGGCTGCGCCACCTCTGCCGTGGCGAATAACTCGGCAGCTAGCCGAGGCTGCTCGACGCTCGGCACGCTGTGACGCGTCCCCCAGGTTTGAATACGCACGGCTGCCACTCCGTCCCCTTTCGCCACCACGCGCGGGGGTTCGTTCGAGGCGGGGTCATAGCTGATCGCGATCGCCTGCCCCGCCGGCGAGGTGATGATCAGATCCGCTTTCGAGACAGTCTCCTGTGCGGCCGGCTGTGCCACACGCCGGGCGAGCGCGCGCCGGCGTGAAGCGAGTTGCGGGTCCCCCTGCATGATCCGCTGCTCAGCGCGAATCTCTTGCGGCGTCATGCGCAGATCCCTTTCGTGCCGGAAGCGTTCATACGCATAGTCGACGCCGGAGAGGACCAGCAGCGACACGGCTACCTTGAGCGAGGTCAGCAACAGGATCTCGGCCACGAACGATGCCAACTCCGGCAGCGGTAACTGACCGCAATTGAGTATCTGGTCGCGCTCGGCCGCGAAGCTGTACCAGGCGATGAGCGCCACAAGCGTCAACTTCAACACACCGAGCGGCAAACGCGCCGCGTTGTGCAACGAGGCAAGACGCCGTAGACCTTGCAGGGGATCGAGCCGCGAAAAATCAGGAGCCGCCTTGGTTGGCAGAAAGACAAATCCAATCTGGATGATATTTCCCAACACAGCCAAAAAGGTGATCAACGCCAGCAGCGGCAACAGCACCCAGGCCAACGAAACCATGACGCCATTCCACGTACGTGTCACCAGCGCCACATCCGCCGAGAGCCACGCCTCGCCGGTCCACTGCCGCACCATTAGTTCGCCGATGAAATCGACGATCGGTCGCCCGAGCGCGAGCAGCGCGGCCGTGGCCCCACACAGGAGCAGTGCAGAAGCGACCTCCTGGCTGCGCGCGAATTGCCCTTGTTCGCGCGCCTGCTGGCGGCGATGTGGTGTGGGATCGTGCGACTTATCGTCCGAGTCGGACATCAGTAGTTGTTGTGTGACACAGGAAAGAAAGCGAGCCTCAATAGCCGCTGCGCACTAGGGCACGGCTGCGGAATGCGTGGCGAGCGAAGTCAACTCATCGACAACCGCCGTCATGGCCCCTTGCAATTGTTCCTCGAACAGCCACGCTGTGCTGCCCAATGAGATGGCCAGCACCGAGAACGCCACCAACGCGTTGAGCCCAAAGCCAACCGACAGCACGTTGAGTTGCGTCAACGTGCGACCGACCAGGGCGAGAATTAAGCTGGCCAGCAGCAGAGCGACCACAGCCGGCATGGCCGCGCGCAAGCCGAGCGAAAAACTTTCGTTCACGAGAGTGATCAGAAGCTCTGTGACGGCCTGCGGTACGCTTTCGCCCCCCAGGGGGAGTGCGCGAAATGTGTCTAAGAGTCCGGCCATAAGCCAGCGATGACCGCCGATCCCCAGATAGACGACCAGCGTGAACAGGCCCAGCAGGTGCGACAACACCGAGACATTCGTTTCGAGCGCGGGATCAAAGACTTCGGCCAACGACAGCCCGCTCAATTGTGCCGTGAGTTGTCCCGCCATTTGCGCGCCGGCCACGATGATCGCAGTTCCCAGTCCCAGTGCCATGCCGATCATGGCTTCGGCACCGAGCGCGGCAAGCCAGGCGAGATTGCCGTGTGGGAGGACCGTTACGGCGTCGATTTGCGCGGGAGCCACGAGCAACGCGAGCGCGCACGTAAGTGCCGCGCGCACATTCGCCGGCAACGTCAGCAGGGAAAAGAGCGGCGCCGTCATCACGACTCCGCCGACACGTGCCAACACCAGCGTAAACACGACCAGGTGCGTTGTTAGTAGCTCGTTCAGCCAGGTCATGAATGCCGCCGAAAGAGAAAAGCGAGCCGGTTGCGGACCGCAATGCGCCTCACAGGGTCGCGGGGATGTTTTCGGTCAGTTCGCGAAAATATTCGACCATGCGCGTCAACATCCAAGGCATGCTGATCGTCAGCACGACGAGGACGGCCACCAACTTGGGAACGAAGGACAACGTCTGCTCCTGGATTTGTGTCACCGCCTGCAGCAGCGCGACGAGCAAGCCGACCGCCATGCCGGCGATGAGGGCCGGAGCACTCATGATCAGGGTGATTATGATCGCTTCTCGCGCCAGGTCGACGGCCATCTGCGGATCCATACTCTGATTCTCCGAGCTTTTACCGATGATCGCGCACCGCGAATGGGTATCTCGCGTCCAGGCCGGTCAACCGTAGGCTTGAAAGCTGGTCAATAACATGCTCACCACCAGATGCCAGCCGTCGACCAACACGAACAGCATGAGTTTGAACGGCAGGGAAATCAGCACCGGTGGCAGCATCATCATGCCCATCGACACCAGCACGCTGGCGATCACCATGTCGAGAATCAAAAACGGCAGGTAGATCTGGAAACCGATCAAGAACGCCGTTTTCAGTTCGCTGAGCATGAACGCCGGCAGCAGTGCGGTCAGCGGAACATCTTCGTAATACTCGTAGTCGCGCTCCCGCGCTTCAGGCAAGTAATCGAGGAACAAGCGGACGTCGTCGCTGTTGCCAGTCTTTTCGATCTGCTGGCTCATGAAGCGGCGTACCGGCTTGCACCCTTTTTCCCAAGCCTGCTCCAGGTTGATTTCGTGGTTGGTGTACGGCACGAGCGCCTGGTCATAAACATTCTTGGCGACCGGCGACATCACCAGCAGGGTGAGAAACATCGCAATCGAAGTCATCACCTGGTTGGGCGGCAACTGCTGCGTACCGAGCGCCTGGCGCAACAGGCTGAGCACGACAATGATCCGCACGAAGCTCGTCGTCATCAGCAGCACGGCTGGCGCCAGGCTCATGACCGACATCAGCAGCATGACTTGAATCGACGAGTTCACACCTTCGGGACTGGTCCAGTTTTCCGGACCGGCCAACAGCCCCTCGGGCAGCTTCAAACTCGCCGGCGCGTTGGCCCCTTCTTGGGCCGTCGCCGTGTCCGCCGCGAGGAATACCATGCACAGAATCGCGCCCAGCGCGGACAAGCGAAGGCCCTGCCACAGGAATTGCAGCGTTGCGTGTCGGAATCGGCAATCCGAATGCTCAGCCAACTTACACCTCCCTGGCTTTGGTCGAGGTGAAAGTGGACGCGCGTGCTGCGGTGGGCACGCTGCGTGCGGCGCCGCCGCGCACTTGTTGCAAAACGTCGCGAAAACTTGCCGATGCCTTAGCGGGCCGAGAACCCTGGCATAGCGCGGATAGACGTTCAACTTCCTCTTGGTCAGTCACTTCGCCCAGGGTCTCGGCGCCGTTGGCAGAGACGCAGACCAGCAAAAGCTTGTGTCCCAGCCGAATCAGTTGCAGATTCTGGCGATAAGCAAGCTGCGTTTGGCCCAATAGTTCGACCACGGTCGCGGGCAGCCGCTGGGTCGTCTTGGGCATCCCGCGCCGCATTGCCCACACGACGGCGCCAAACACGCCGAGAACGATGGCCAGGCTAGCGAACGTCGTGATCAGCGGCCGCGCGTTCGAGGCCGTTGTCTGCGAGGAGCGCCTCTCACGCAC
>CAMFLN010000288.1 GCA_945957305.1 uncultured Planctomycetaceae bacterium
CCTATGAGGAGCTACTTGGCCTACTGCCCTACCCGCTACTGGCGAGTCGTACAGCGCGGGTCAGATCGTGCGATTCCGCGCGTGATCACTCTAACGGCCGGGCCGCCTGGCGAACAGGCGAGCCAGAATGGCTCACCGTCCACGGCCCCAGAGGGTCGTCCTGCGCCAAGTCCAACGGTCACACCAACTTTCCGAGATAGTTTGCGCGCAATTCATCTCGCTATTTGCCGAGCCGTCAGTAGAATCAGGACGGGCAAGGCTGGCGTCCGCCGCAGGCACTCGGCCGCTCTCCTGCTCGACATTTCTTGCATCGCTGGCCGCCTATTTCGACGGAGGGGTCGCATGTCGCGCTCTACGCGTACGCTAAGGAAGTCGCTATTTATTCCGCTCACGGCCCGAGCCCTTGTTTTATTCGCCTGGGGCGCACTTCTCGGATTGCCGGCAGTCGCAAGAGCCGCAGACGCCAACGTCCCGGCGAGCGACGCGGAAACTCCTGCCCAGCGTGGTTACCGCTTCTTGCTGAACAAGGCCTACATCCCGGTCGCGCACGATCAAGAAGTCTTCGACAATCTGTGGAAGGTGTGGGAAGAACCGCTGCGCAGCAAAGCCGCCAAGGCGACCGTCGAAGAGCGCCGTCGCATGGCTTTCTCTCGCTACGGCCTGACCGAAGCGCCCGATCGTCCTGGTCCGGTCGCCATGCAATATGTCGACGCGGGGCATGGCGGCTGGTCGATCAACTGCCTCTCCTGCCATGGTGGCAAAGTGCTGGGACGCGCCATGCCGGGCCTGCCGAATTCGCACTTCGCGATGCAGACCTTCAGCGACGAAGTCCGCTTGATCAAGGCGCGGCAGGGCAAACTCACCGCGATTGAATTGGCAGCGGCGCCGTTTCCGATGGGCAACTCCAACGGCACCACCAACGCCGTGATGTTTGGCGTCGCCCTGGGCTTTCTCCGCGACGCCGATTTGAACGTACGCGTGCCGGACGCGGCCCCCGAATTCGTGCATCACGATATGGACGCTCCGCCGTGGTGGAACGTCAAGAAGAAGACGCATCTCTACATCGACGGGTTTGCTCCCAAAAGCCACCGTTCCTTGATGCAATTCCTGCTGGTGCCGCAAAACGACGCGGCCAAATTCCGCGAGTGGGAAAAGGATTTTAAAGATCTATACGCCTGGATCGAATCGCTGGAACCGCCGAAATACCCGTTCGCGATCGATGCCGCACTCGCCGATAAAGGACGCGCGATCTTCGAGAATTCTTGCAGCAGTTGCCACGGCACCTATGGCGAGAAGTGGACCTATCCGAACAAGCTGGTGCCGATCGAGGAAGTCGGCACGGACCGCGTCCGGCTCGATTCGCTGACTCCCGCCCAGCGGCAAGGGTATGAGCAGAGCTGGTTCGGCCAGCTGGACGAGAAGAAGGTCGTCGCTGACCCAGGAGGCTATATCGCTCCGCCGCTCGACGGTATCTGGGCGTCAGCACCTTACCTGCACAACGGCTCGGTTCCGACGCTGTGGCATCTCTTCCATTCGAGCGAACGCCCCACTGTGTGGCAGCGCAGCGAAGATGGCTACGATGCGGACAAAGTCGGTTTGGAAGTTACGACCATGAGCGAATTGCCTCCGACCGCGGTCGAGAGCCGGGAAAAGCGCCGCTACTTCGACACGCGTCTCTTCGGCAAAAGCGCCCAGGGGCATACGTTCCCCGACGCCCTGGATGAAGCCGAAAAGCAGGCCGTGATCGAATACTTGAAGACGCTGTAGTTGTTTCCCTGCTGCGCTGCCAACACAACGACAAGCAACGCGGGGCGACACGGACAGCACGCGGGTGGCGCGGACATGACCGGGAATTCAGCACCTCAGGCCGTAGGCCTGAAACAGGTCAGGCTGGGGCAACGCCCCAGTTGACGATCACCCGCAAACGCGACGTTAAGCCCTGTAAGGGCGATATAACGTACGCTTGTACTTGTGCCGCCCTTACAGGGCTTGGTCGCGGTGATTTCATCTCCTTTACCAGGGCGTCGCCCTGGGCTGACATGTCGCACGCTTGCAGCGTGCTCATTCGCCGCCAGTTTCCGCTCTGAATTACCGGACACCCTCAACTCGTTGTCCGTGCGCCGCAGGCGCTACCGCGTTTACTCGAGTCTAGCAAGCGTTCACTCAACCGTGGGCATGGCCACGCGGGCGTGGCCATGGCACCCTGCGCCAGGCAGCTCCCCAGATTACACGGTCGCAGCGCTACGACTCCTGCGGATGGTGGCGGCCGATCACCATCTGATAGATCCCGCCGCCGAGCACTCCACCGACGAGCGGCCCGACGATCGGAATCCACCAAAAGCCGTCTCCCCAGCGAAAGACGTCACTCCCCCACCCGGCAACGGCGGTAAACAGACGCGGTCCGAAATCACGCGCGGGATTGATCGCGTAGCCCGCGTTCAGGCCAAAGGTCATCCCGATCAGCACGACCAGTAGGCCCACAGCGATCGCGCCCTGCACGGCCGTGGGGTTGGCATTGCGCCGATCCCCGATCGCAAACACCACTGCCACCAGCAGCGCCGTGCCGACGATCTGGTCGACCAGACCGCCCAGCGGCGAAAGATAGCTTTGAGGATAGGTGGCCCAGATACCTGCGGTCGACTGGTCGCGCCGGTCGCCGACCGATTTTTGCAGCGCTTCGTGGTAAACGCCGTACACCAGTGCGGCCGCGACAAACGCCCCCGCCACCTGCGCGACGCAGTAGGGCAAAACTTTACGCCAGGGAAACCCTTGCCAAGCTGCCACGGCCAACGTCACCGCCGGATTCAAATGCGCGCCCGACACACCGCCGGCGACCAGGATGCCCATCGTCACGGCCAAGCCCCACCCGAGATTGATCGACAGGTATTCGCCGTGCGACTTCTCGCCGAGTGTGACTTGCGCGACGACCGCCACGCCGAAGGTGACCAAGACCAGCGTTCCGAGAAATTCCGCTGCGCATTCCCGCGCGGTGCCGCGTAGCATGTTCGGCTTCCCCCTTAGAGAATTCAGGGCAAGCCGGCGTAGACCTGCTTGCCGAATCGAACTCGCAACCGCTCGACGCACGCGGCCACTTGAACTTCGCACTGTCGCGCGTCGATAACCCCCTCTTCCGCCAGCAGAGCGGCGGCGTGTCGCAGTGTCCCCTCATACAGGCGACGATGGTACAGCAACATCAGCCGTCGCTCAACGAGATCATCCAGCGTTCGCGCCCATTCGTGCCGCGCGGCATGGCGCACGAGCGCTGCCGGCAGATCGGTTCCTGCCAGGCTAGTCCTGTCACCGGCGAATTCTTGCAAAACCGCTTCGGCCGACGTGCCCAATAGTTGCCAGCTCGCCTGGACTTGCGCGGGTAGGAACCCTGTGCGCGTAGCGACTTGCTGTAAAGCGACCTGTTGCTGGTCCTTGTCTTGCGGATAGCCCGCGGCGCCGGGAATGGGACGCGACTCGCTATTTGCCGTGACCGCACGTCCCAGCTTGCCCAGCACCAGCGCCGCGGTTTCCTCGGCCAGCGAACGGCAGGTCGTGAGCTTGCCGCCAATGACAGAGAAGAACGGCATCTTCGCCTCTTTATTCTCGGCCAGCCAATGACGACGCGTAATCGACGCGGGCGTCGCGCCGCCGACATATGGCAATGGCCGCACCCCGCTGTAATGCAAGTCGACGTCTTGCTCGGTCAGTCGCACCTCGGGCAGCAATTCATTGGCCGTGGCCAGCAGGTAGTCGATCTCAGCTCGCGTGGCGGTCGCGTCGCCGGGATCTCCCTCGTAGACTTCGTCCGTCGTGCCGATGAGCGATGCATCTCCGAAGGGGAGGACAAACACCGGGCGACCATCGGCGGCTTCGGCGTAGAGCCCGGCGTATTCTGCCCCGTGATGTGTCAGCGCCGCGTGCAAGCGCTCGTTCCAGGTAACAATGTGACTTCCCTTGGTCCCTCCCATTAAGCGTTGCGAGTTTATGCCCAGGCGCTCTAGAGTCATGTCGACCCAGGCGCCGGTGGCGTTGATAATCGCCGCCGGAGCAAAGGAACGCAGCGTTTGACCGCCACTTTGCGCCTGAATGGTGACCGTGCGTCCGTCGAGTGTCGCACGGTGATAGTTGAGTAGCTGGAAATCAGCCCCCGCTTCTTTCGCGGCTTGCGCGGCATCGTTCAACAAAGCGACGACAAATCGCTCGGGGAAGCGAATCTGCGCGTCGTAGTAAGAACAGAGCCAACGATATTGCGGGGCGACGTGAATCGCCTCTTCCTGGTTGGCGCGATGCGTGGCATGGCGGGGCAATTCAGGATCGCGGGCATACTCGTCGTACATCCGCAGCCCAGCCTGCACGAGCCACAGCCCGCGCGATTCAGCCGGCTTGTTGGTTTTGCGCTGACGTGTCCCGCCGCTGTGTTTGAAGAGGAACCGCTGGGCCGAGCGCCACAGCCCGCCAAACCGGTTTTCGATGGGAATGAACAGTCTGAGCGGCTTGACGAATTGGGGCGCTAATCGCAGCAACCGTGTTCGCTCGGCCAGGGACTCGCGCACCAGGTCGAACTCGCCGTACTCAAGGTAACGTAATCCGCCATGGATCAATCGCGATGCGTAGGCCGTGGCGCCATAAGCGAGATCCGCGGTATCCACCAGGCAGACCGAAACGCCATTGAGCGCCAATTCCCGCGCAATCGCGGCGCCATTGATGCCGGCGCCAAGAATCAATACCGGTGGGTCAGGGGAAGACATGCCCTAACAATTTACCGGTCCTAGCGGAGAGGGAAAGGCGAATTCCGCTGAATGACGAAGGTCGAATCGGGCGGATGACGAAAGAAAGTCGAATAACCGAGTGGCGAAAGGCAAATCTGCGAACTTACGAATGTCGAAGTGGACGAATGTCTAAAGAACTTTGAATGACCGAATGCCAAGAATGGTAGCGTCGTCATTCGACCATTCGACGTTCTTTCGTCATTCGGCCTTCGAAATTCGACATTCCCCTACAGGTTGTTCCGCAACGTCCGTTCGAGATGCTGCACGCTGGCCCGCACCCCTTCCAGGCCTGGGTTCAAGCGCAGGGCGCGGCGGAAGCATTCCAAGGCCGAGGCGGCGTTTCCCAGTTGCAGGTAGCACTGCCCCATGCCGGCGGCGGCTGCGAAATGATAGGGGTTGATCTCCAAGGTTTCGCGGCAATCGCCGATCGATTCGACAAAATGCCGCAGGCCGAAATGGGCGACTGCTCGCTGGTTCCACACTTCGGCAAACAGGCGTGCTTCCCGCAGCAGATCCGTGGCCCGCTGAGTCGCGAGTTCAAATTGTTTTTTGCTGTTGAGGCGCATGATCGAGCGGAGCCGCTGCTGCTGGCTCTCGTTGCCGGCACGGCACCAGACGTTGCGAATGGCGTCCTCGGCCAGGGTGCGCACTCCGCGGTCGGCGTCGGTCAGCGCGCGCCCCAGGGTGGCATTACACTCGTACCCACCGAGCAGGCCTAATCCTGTCTCTTATACACATCTCCGAGCCCACGAGA
>CAMFLN010000289.1 GCA_945957305.1 uncultured Planctomycetaceae bacterium
GCCTTTGACCAAGCGCGCTTGCAAAAAATAAGAGAGCTGTTGCTGTCGCAGGCGGATACGGCCGAGCCGCCGCTAGTGATCCTCGATTTATCACCGACCCGCTACATGGGGTCGGCCTTCATCGAAGTGATGTTTCGCACCTGGAAACGCGTCAACGAGCGCCAGGGGCGCCTCGTGCTCTGCGGAGTGCAGCCGTTCTGTGCGGAAGTACTGCGGACAACGCGTCTCGATTCGGTGGTCAAATCTTACGAGAACGTCGCCCAGGCTGTAGCCGCCCTGCAGTCGAGTTAACGCGGCCGTGGCCGAGGGTGAGTTCGCGGGGCGCATAAAAAAAGCCGGACACCGTCATAGTGCCAGGCTTTTGATGTCTTTTTGGCAGTTTGCGGCCGATTAGGCGCTGGGACGACGGCAATGCTGGTAAGCCAGGATGACTTCGTAGAGATCCATCGAGATCGTGATCTCGTCGTCTTCGAAGTCCCGTAACCAGGTGCGCTCGCTTCGCACGGCGTCAGCTAGCAGCGGGAAGATTTCGCCCAGTCGTAGCTGGACGTTGTGTTCGGTCGAGTGATTTTGAACCTTGGTGGCAGCCGCAGTCTCGGGGCCGTAATACACACGCAGTTGGCTACGGGGCATGACAACGCTTCCTTACGTCGCGGATCCCTGGGACGAGCGTCGGGAGGCACCGCTAGCGCCCGACGTCGAGCGCGCGGCGAGTCCCGCGTGCCGATTCCGCCCACCCTGGCATCGTGCAGTAGGTATCGGCCGCAAGCGTTCTTCGGGTTTGGAGTATTTGGTAAGAATTTCGTTATTTTCCCGCGCGCCGTGTGGCAGCGGTCGCTCGCACAGCAAGGGTGGTAAGCGGGATGTCGGGCGTAAGCCTGGCAACCGCGTAAAATGGGTGGCTTTATCGCGACGCGCGGCTTGACACAAATCTTGCGCGTTCCTAGATTGCGAAAACGAGTAAGGTCTTACCAGAAGGAACGTTGCGTTGAAGTTGCGGCCTTTGCTGGCCGCGACACGCACAGCTCATGATCTCTACGATCGAATTCGATCTCTCGCAGGTAGCTGGCCCGCTCGGATTGGCGCTGGACAGCGTGGCCGCCGTCGTCGATTTGCTCGACAGCGGCAACACCATTCCTTTTATCACCCGCTATCGCAAAGATCAGACGGGCGGAATGGACGAGGAACAAGTTCGCGCGATTCAAGAGCGCGTGCTAAAACTTCGTCAGCTAGCAGATCGCAAGCAAACGATCTTGCGCTCGATCGAAGTGCAGGGCAAAACCACGCCCGAGCTGACCGCACTGATCGAAGCCGCGGACACGATGAAGCGGCTCGAAGATCTTTATTTGCCTTACAAGCCGCGCAAGCAGACGTTGGCCACCGCCGCGCGCAATCGCGGTTTGGAACCACTAGCGGACGAAATCCTCGCCGGCGATCCCGCCTGTCATGATCTCGACGCGCGGGCTGCCGACTTCGTAAATCCCGATCGGCAGCTGCAGAACATCGGCGACGTGCTGCTGGGTGTCGGACATATCCTGGCCGAGGTGATCAGCGAGCGCGCCGATCTCCGCGGCAAGCTGCGCTCGATTCTGGAAAGCACGGGTCGGCTGATCAGCACCCGCGCCGAAGCGGAAAGCAAGGAAGCTCCTGCCGCGGCCGCGGAAGTGAGCGAAGAGCCGGCAGTCGAGGGGGAAGCAAAGGTCGAGGCTCCGCCGCCGCCGCAGGCTGCGAAGAAAAACAAGGGCAAGCCCGACGGCAAAGCGTTCCGCGATTTTTTTGATTACAGCGAGGCGTTGGCGAAGATACCACCGCATCGCGTATTGGCGATCAATCGTGGCGAGCGCGCCAAGATCTTGCGTATTAAAGTTGACGCCGACGTCGAGGCGATGCACCGCGCCATCGATGAGATAGTGGTGGGCACCGTGCGGCCGCACGCGGATTTTCTGCGCGGCTGCGCGCGGGATGCCCTGGCGCGTTTGATTCTGCCGAGCCTGGAACGCGAGGTGCGGCGCGAGTTGACCGATGCGGCCGAGACGCACGCGGTACATGTCTTTGCCCGCAATCTGCGCAAGCTGTTGTTGCAGCCGCCGGTACGCGCTTGTCGTGTGTTGGCCCTCGATCCGGGATTCAAGAGCGGCTGCAAACTAGCGTCACTCGATGAATTCGGCAACTTGCTCGACCACGGGGTCGTGCACCTGGTGGGCAGCGAAGAGCGCCGCCTGGCGGCCAAGACGCGCGTGGTCGAGTTGGTGCGCGAACATCGCCTGACCGCGATCGCCATCGGCAACGGCACCGGCTGCCGTGAAACGGAACAATGGGTCAGCGAGCTGATCGCCGGCGACCTGGCGGCGGACAACGTCTCGTACGTTATCGTCAACGAAGCCGGGGCGAGCGTTTACTCGACCAGCCAAATTGGCCGTGAGGAATTCCCCACGTACGATGCCACGCTGCGTGGTGCGATCAGCATCGGGCGGCGCTTGCAGGACCCGCTCTCGGAACTGGTCAAGATCGACCCGGCCAACATTGGCGTTGGCATGTATCAGCACGACGTCAAGGTCAAGCATTTGCGCGAATCGTTGGATGCGGTCGTCGAATCGTGCGTCAATTTCGTCGGCGTCGACCTGAATACCGCCAGCCCCGCGCTGCTGCGTTATGTTTCCGGGTTGAATCAGCTCACGGCGCAGCGACTGGTGAATCATCGCGTCGCCAACGGACCGTTTACCAGCCGCGCCCAGTTGCGCTCGGTACTTGGTTTCGGCGAGGCGGCCTTCGTGCAGGCCGCGGGGTTCCTGAAAATTACCGGCGGTGATAACGCACTCGACACCACGTGGATTCACCCGGAAAGTTATGTGGCCGCAGGACAGCTGCTCGAATCGGCGGGTTTTCAGGCCGCCGATTTAGCAGACAAGGCCAAGTCCCATGAACTGGCCGAGAAGCTGGCCGGCGTGGACCTGGCCCAGTTGGCCAAAACCGTTCAGGTGGGCGCGCTGACGTTGGCCGACATCGTCTCCCAATTGACGCGTCCCGGGCGCGACCCGCGCGAATCATTGCCGCAGCCAATTTTCAAGAAGGGCATCCTCAAACTCGATGACCTGGCCCCCGGCATGGAGTTGATGGGGACCGTGCTGAACGTCGTCGACTTTGGCGCGTTCGTCGATATTGGTTTGAAGGACAGCGGGCTGGTGCATGTCAGCCAGTTGGCGGCGAAGTTCGTGCAAGACCCGCACGATTCGGTTTCGGTCGGCGACATTGTGACCGTGTGGGTGATGTCGGTCGACAAGGAGCGCCGCCGCGTGTCGCTGACGATGATCGATCCGGCCTCGCGCCGCCCGAAAGAGGAGCGTCGCCCGCCACGGACGGAGCGCCGGCGCCCCGAACAGTCGGGTACCGCGGGTCAACCGCCGGCTGCGCGTCGGGACAACCAAGCAGGGAGTGGGCAAGGCGGGGGTGGTCAACGCGGCGGTGGTCAGCGTCACGGAGGGGGACGCCCAGGAGGCGGCCAGCGGCACGGCGGGCAGCGCTCGCGAGCCGACGACTCGACCACCAAAAAGCCCAAGCCGCACTCCAAGCCCAAGCCTGTGGTGCCTCTGACCAAGAAGATGGCCGAGGGTCGCGAACCGCTGCGTACGTTCGGCGATCTCAAACAATTCATGGATCTCAAACGCCAGGCTGACGAACCGTCGGGCGAAGCCTCGTCGAGTTAGTCGCCATTTCATTTGCGTGTACGCAGCCAGGCCCCTATGGACTTCGATCAGCGACTCAAAGAGGCCATCTCGCGCGGCGAGCGCCAGAACGCGACAAAAAAGCAGGATGCCGCGCGCGAAGCCGTCAGCGAGGATGAGCTGCGCCGCTTGCACTCGCAGTATCGGCTGGAACTTTCCGATCACATCGAGCAGGCGATGCGCCGCCTGCCGGACCACTTCCCGGGATTCCGCTACGAGTCACTCTCGGGCGATCGCGGGTGGGGCGCCGCGATCAGTCGGGACGATGTCCGCCGCGGCGGCAACTCGTTCAGTCGTTTGGAAATGGCGGTGCGACCGTACGCCTCGACCCAGGTCGTCGAATTAACGGCGAAGGGGACGATCTCGAACAAGGAGATCTTCAATCGCACCCACTACCAGCGGATTTGGGAAGTTGACCCCGCCAGCTTCCGTCAGATGATCGACATGTGGATCATCGAGTTCGCCGAACGCTACGCGGCGCGCTCGTAACGGATCGCTCAGCTCCGTACTGTCGCACTCGCGCCCGCGGCGCTGCGCAACATGCCCCACAACTGTCTCACCCCAACCAGGCTCTGGGCATTGAGCTTCTCGCGCGCGTAGGCCACGCGCGCGTACAGGCTGGCCAACTCCTGTGTCCGTTCCGCCAGGAGCGGGTAATCGCTCGTCAGGCGCGCGGCGAATTCCAGCGGTGTTTCTTCCGCGACGCGCGCGGCGCCCCGTTCGGCGGCCCAGGCCTCGAGCGCTTCGAAACTGTATTGCACCACGACATTCGCCGAGTTGCGTTGCGCGAAGCCGGAAGCAAAGGGATCAGCAAAGGCCGAAAAGGGGCGCGCGCGAATCACGTCTGTTTCGGTCATGTTCGCGGAGTCGGAGGGAACCGCGCGGCCGCCGAACAGGCTGCGCCACAAGGCCTGCAGCTCTTGCCACGCCGCCGCCAGGAACGCCATCACGCGCGCCCAGTAGCGGAACAAGAAATAGATTCCGGCAATGATCACGATCGCGTAGATCAGCAGTTTCACGGCGCTCAGCAATCCCCAGTTCGAGGGCAGCGACGGGGGCCGTACGCGAGGTTGCTGCCAACGTTGCGAGATGTCTTTTGCCGTCTGCGGCGACATCTGGTCCTGTTGTCGGACGTTTTGCTGCCCCGATTGTGCCTGCTGCTGATTTTGCGGAGCACCTTGTTGTCCGGAATCTTGGGATTGCTGTTGGGCTTGTTGCTGAGGCTCGGCTTGCGAAGGTCTGTCGCCGTCCGAGGAGGAGCTTTGTTGCTGTTGCGCGGTTTGGCCGGCACGTTGTTCGGCATGCGCAGCAGCCTGCTGATTGTTCTGTGTTGGCGTCTCCTGACGCTCCGAAGACGACGCCGTCTGTTGACCTTGCTCCTGCGATTGCGAACGGTCGGCACGCTGGGCGTGCGATTGGGATTGCGAGGGGGATTGTGCTGAGGTCGAGTACTGTTCTTGGCTCGCTTGTTGTGACGCCGACTGCTGACCGCCGCTCGACTTGCCCGCATCGGCTGTCGAGTTGCGCTGCGACGAACCCGCTTGGCCGGCGCTCGGCCCTGACGACTCCCCGCTCGTGGCAGCCTGGGACTGTGACTGACCTGCGGCCGTGGCACTACGGGACGCGGCTTGCTGCCCCTCGGCGGCCGACTGTGTGTTGTTCGATTGTTGCGATTGGTCGCCCGGGCTCGGCGCGTCTTGTGGCGCCGTCGAGGCAGAGTCGCCTTGCGCCGGGCTGTCATGCAGCGGAGCATAGCTCGACGCTTCGCGCTGCGGCGAACCAAGTG
>CAMFLN010000290.1 GCA_945957305.1 uncultured Planctomycetaceae bacterium
CAGATGTGCACATGGCCGCTGCGGGTTCCGGTGGCGATGTACGCTCCGCCGTCCCCCAACTCGACGCCGGTGGGCAGATATAACTTGTCAGCGAAGACGGTTTGCTTGTCAGCCTTACCGTCGCCATTGGTGTCTTCGAAAATCAACAGCTTGTCATCGACCGGCGTACCGGGCAGGTACATCGGGTACGAAGGCATGGTCACGACCCACAGTCGTCCGCGGCCGTCGAATTCGAACTGCACCGGCTTTTGCAAATCGGGAAAGTCGATCTCCGAAGCGTACAGGTTGGCCTCGTAGCCGGGGGGCAATTGAAACTGCGCCTTCTCGGCATCGGGCGTGGTGAGCACGATCGGCTGCGTGTAATTGGTTTCAATTTTGACGAAATCGCCCGTGTTGCTGTCGTCGATGGTCGGCGGAACGCTTTGCCCCTTGGCCACGGCCCAAATTCGTGCGTCGCGATTGGCGATCATTTTGCGCAACTTGGCAAACTCGGCCGGGAAGTTCACGACGCCAAACGGTTTCTTGCGGCCGCCGTAGATGTAAAAGCCGTTCACGGCGCGGTAGTCGTACCAGAATTGCAGATTCTTCTCGTTGATTTCACGGCGCAGCGCGGCCAAATCCGCTTTGACATCCGCGGGACGCGCCCCGAATAGCGCGGCGTCGATCAGCCGGGCGACTTCGGCATCGCCATGCTCGTTCAGGTGGACACCGTTGATCGTCCACGGTTCCTTGGCTCCCTGCATCAGGCTCAGCGTGGGCGTAAACAGGTCGACGAAGGTAACGTCGTGCTTCGCCGCGAGCTTTGCCATCGCCTCGCTATACAGCTTGAGGTTTTGATTGTTCTTGCTGCCGTCCGGCAAGGTGTGGCGATGCAAGTTTTCGTGCGCGATGGGCGAAATCAGCACCAGTCGCGGCGGCGCGACGCCGTCGTACTTGGTCGTGGTGCTTTCCTCGATGAACTTTTCCAGGTCCTGTTCGAACTTGGCCAGGCCGGCCGGCCCGCCGAATGACTCATTGAAGCCGAAACACGCCAAGAGCACGCTGGGCTTGTGATCGGTCAGGTTATGCCCGTGGTCCTGAAAGTCTTGCGACCGCATCTTGATCGTTAATTCGTCGCCCGACCATCCGAGGTCGCGCACCGTCAGGTCGAGTTCCGGAAAGCGGCTGTAGAGCAGCGCCTCGAGATTGCCAAATTGTTGCATCCGCTCGGCCAAGGTATTGCCGACGATGACCAGGCGGTCACCTTTGGCAAGCTTCAGCGGAGGGGCATCTGCCAGGGCAACCGTGGTCATCAGCAGCCAGCAAGCCCACAAGCAGCTGGCGGGCAGAAATCGGACTCGGATCATGTCAACCTTTCGTTGCGCGCGGGTGCGTCATGCGTGAAGAGCGGGATACGGACAGCGTAGTGTGTCCCACCGTTGGAATGCTATTAGCCCGGGGGCAGGTGCTCATGTTCGCAGGGCTGTAGGGAGTGCCACGGTCCTCCGGTGACCGTCCCACTATCTGAACATGCGGCGAACCGCGGTTCAAGTCGTCGCCCGCCCCCCGCGGGGGCTGTGCGGCACGGGGGGGCACGGCTTGCCGGGCGCCCGCGGTGACGCGAGAATCGAGCCCACTGGCCTTCCTGAAGGTGTTCGAACCGACGGAACAAAATTGCATGCGCTCGCTCCTGCTACCTGCCGTCTACCTGCTGATTTCGCCGTTAGCTGCGGTGTCCGCGAGTTCTGCCCCCGCGGCCGAGCTGACGTTGCACGAGCGAGTTCGCACGCCGGCCGACGGGGAGGACTTCGACATCGTCGAACGCGCGGTGCAGTGGGATCCGCGTCGCACGGCGGTCATTGTGTGCGACATGTGGGATCGCCATTGGTGCCAGGGGGCGACCGATCGCGTGGCCGAAATGGCGCCCCGCATGAACGAAGCACTGCACGCGGCGCGACGTTTGGGCATGTTGGTCATTCATTGTCCTAGCGACACGATGAAATTCTACGAGGGAACTCCGGCGCGCAAATTGGCTCAACAGTCGCCAAAAGTGGAACTGAAACCAATGCCGGCCGGCTGGTGTGCGCTAGGACCGCAGCGCGAACCGGCGCTGCCGTTTGATAATTCCAAGGATCGTTGCGATTGCACTCCCCAATGCCCGCACGGAAACCCATGGCGCCGGCAGATCGCGAGCCTCGAGATCGAGCCGGGTGACGCCGTCACCGATAATGACGAGGCGTATTATCTGATGCGCGAGCGCGGCATCGAAAATGTGATCGTCATGGGCGTGCACACCAACATGTGCGTCCTGGGCCGACCTTTTTCCATCCGGCGCATGTGTGCGCAAGGGCAGAATGTCGTGTTGGTGCGCGACTTGACCGATTCGATGCATGATTCCCTCTCGCCGCCCGTGGGGCTCGATCATTTTCGCGCCACCGAGTTGGTCATTGAACACATCGAGAAATATTGGTGCCCGACGATTACCAGCCAAGATTTGCTGGGGGGCTTGGCATTTCACTTTCGGGGCGATACCCGACCTCATGCGGTCTTCGTCATCGGAGAGGACGAGTATGGCATGGCCAAAACGCTGCCCAAGTTTGCCGAAGCGGAACTCGCCTCGCGCGGCGTTCGCTCGACGATCCTGCACGCCAGTGCGACGGACAAAAACGACTTCCCCGGGCTCGAAGCCTTGGAGTCGGCCGATGTCATGGTCGTGGGAGTTCGCCGCCGCACGCCGAAATCCGCGCAGCTCGATCGTATTCGCAAGTTTGTCGCCGCGGGCAAGCCGGTGGTCGGCATTCGCACGGCCAGCCATGCCTTTTCCTTGCGCGATGGCTCGGTGTCTGCCGGACACGCGGCCTGGCCCGAGTTCGACGCCGAAGTCCTGGGAGGGCACTACACAGGACATCACGAAGACGCGCATCAGGTCCGCACCGTGGTTTGGAAATTGCCCGAGGCGGCGGGGAGCCCGTTGTTGACCGGTGTTCCGGAGGGCGAGATGCAAGTGTTTTCGTCACTCTATAAAACCAGTCCTTTGGCCCCCACGGCCAAACCCCTGATGAAGGGGCGCGTCGAGGGGAAGTCGCTCGAAGAGCCTGTCGCCTGGACCAACACGACCGCCTCGGGGGGGCACGTGTTTTACACATCATTGGGGGGCGAAGAGGATTTCACGCGGCCGGAGTTTCGCCAGTTACTGACGAACGGGATCTTCTGGGCGTTGGGGAAACCAATTCCGGCTGCTAGTACTCCTCAAGAATGATTCACTCTGACGCCGCTGTGGCGAAAGTTTCATCAGCGCGGCGAAATCTTAGCGCTGTCTAGGAATGGCCAGCATGCTACGCACTGTGGCGAGATATTATCCGCCGGCGAGCGCGGAACTTTCACGCCGTACCCAGGCGGAAATGTTAGAATGAAGGCTCGGCCCGTTATTGGTTCTATGCGGCGCCGCCTTCTCCGAATTAGCATCGCAAGGATCATTTGCCATGGCGCACGTTCGATCGCTTACGAGTTTGCTGTACTCTCTGGCCGTCGCCGCGATTCTCTGCGGCAGTTTTCCCGGGGCCGCGCGCGCCGCTGATGCTAAGACCGCCACTGTCGACGCCAAAGCGTACGAGCAGGCGGTCGCCAAGGGGATTGAGTTTCTGCGAACCAAGGGCCAGGCCGAAGATGGATCCTTCAGCGCCGCCGCCGGACCCGCCGTCACGGCCCTTGTGACGACTGCGGTCCTGCACAGCGGACGAACCGCCCAGGACCCGCTCGTAGCCAAAGCGCTCAAGTACCTGCACGGCTTTGTGCAGCCTGATGGTGGAATCTATCAGCCCGAGTCGCGGCATCGAAATTACGAAACGTGCATCGGCCTGCTGTGCTTCACGGCCGCGAATAAAGATGGCAGCTTTGATGCAATCGTGAAGAAGGCCGAGGCGTTCCTGGTCAAAGGGCAGTGGGACGAGTCGGAAAACGTGCAGCCGTCGAATGTCGCTTACGGCGGCGCGGGCTACGGCCAGGCGGAGCGCCCTGACCTGTCCAACACGCATTTTCTGCTCGACGCGCTGAAGTCTGCCGGGCAAGGAGCGGATGACGAAGCCTTCAAACGCGCATTGATCTTTGTGTCGCGTTGTCAGAATCTCGAAAGCGAATTCAACACGACCGAGTTCCCGGCGAAAAATCCCGACGGTGGCTTCTATTACACTCCGGCCGGCGGCGGGCGCAGCATGGCAGGCAATACCGACAACGGCGGCTTGCGCAGCTATGGATCGATGACCTATGCCGGTCTGAAAAGCATGATTTATTGCGGGGCCAAGGCCGACGATCCACGCATCAAGGCGGCGGTGGCCTGGGCCGCGAAGCATTACACGCTGGACGAGAACCCCGGCATGGGGGATGCCGGCTTGTATTACTACTACAACGTTTTCGGCAAGGCACTGGCCGCGGCGAATCAGCCGACATTTAGCGACGCGCAGGGCAAATCACACAATTGGAGTGAGGAGCTGCGGACGGCCATCGTCTCTCGTCAACAGACTGATGGATCGTGGATCAACTCCAACGCCCGCTGGATGGAAGGGGATCCCAACTTGGCAACCGGCTATGCCTTGCTGGCCCTCTCATACTGCAGGCCGTGAAGCGTGGGGCGGAGGGCGGAGAGGGCGCGGGCCGGAAACCTTTTTCGGACTCCAGCGCACCGCAATCGCGTCCCTAGCGGATGACGATCACGTGCCACAGGCCGGGGCCGTGTACCCCGGTCGTCAGGGTCAGCTCGATATCGCCGGTTTTGCTCGGACCGGTGATGAAAGCCAGGTTGCTCGGCAAGTTGTCATACCCGGCTTCGCGCAGTTTGCCGAAGAGGTCGAACAAGTCCGGCAAAATCTGTGCGCGTTCCACGATCGCGACATGCACCGGCGGTAGCAGGCTGGCGAGCCGCTCTCGTCCTGGTTGCGAGATCATCACCAGGCTGCCTGTCTCGGCGATGGCGAACGTGGCACTAGTGATGCCGATGTCTGCGGCGAGAATTCGTTCACGCTGTTCCTGCGGCGACAGGGCCACCAGCTGCTCGTGAGCCAGGCGCGCAATTCCTTTCGCGGCGAGAATATTCGCCACACCGAGTTCCTCGAGCAGCGGGTGCTGCCAGCAAAAGGCCTCGCGCGGCTCGTACTGTTGCAAGAGTTGCTCGAGCGCTGCGCAAGCCGCGTCCCGATCGTCGACCAGAATCGATTTTCCACCCACGGCGGCAATTTCAGCGGCCAAGGCTGCGGACAAGTCGTCCCCCGCCCCGACATAACCGGCCGTCTCCGGAATGTTGTGATCGACCTCGACACGGTAGGCGCGCCCCGCCTCGGCCGCCGTGCGCACGCGGGCGAGAAATTCTGCACGTTTCATCGCGGGCCTCGCTTTCCTTCCCGATCCCACCAATCGCGAAAGCGCTCGGCCGCCGGCGCGGGAAAGTCGCGTGTCGCCGTCCACCCGGATAACCCGCCAGGTAGGCGCGACATCCAACGGTCCGCCCAAATGCGTCCTGCCG
>CAMFLN010000291.1 GCA_945957305.1 uncultured Planctomycetaceae bacterium
AGAAGTCATCGTTCGACACGGCGTCTTGGGAAAAAGGGCAGACGCAAGGGAAAGAACGCAGAAATGCCGAGAGTGACCAGCAGGGCTATTGGATGTACTCCCGCGTGGCGAGGTACCTTTCCCAAACTGCCGGAACGAACGGCAGCACAATAGGCCGCACGGTCGACAGCCACACATTTATCATCTGGCGGCGAATTAAACGGAAGCACCGCATAATTTGCTGTGCATGAACGGGGTAATCTTCATTTTCTTCGCGATAGAATTGAACCTGATTTGGCACGACCATTGCCACAGGATTTGAGATACTGCCGGAAAGCGGCGAGAACCGCACGGTGAGCTCGTCTCGCCGTCAAAGGTAAAACTCGAACAATCAGGTGAGTGTCATGGGAAAGGTAATGATGACGATTAAATCGCCCAAGCCTCCTACTCTAGACGAAATACAACAGCGGTTTGGATTAAATGCGGACGACCTCGACCACGCTTTTGGCGTGATCGAGGTCGATCCGAACGATGGTATGTACACCTTCATGGTCGATGAAGGAAAGGCGGCGCAACTCAGCGGGCACGAGGCCGAAGGAGTTCAGGGGCCGTATTCGAATCCGAAAATCAGCCCCTTCGGTCCTCCGGAACCTTGAGACTGCGAGATTAACCCGCGGCCGAGCTGAGTTATCGCCGCTGCTTTACCCGTACAGATATTGAGCTGCGACGGGCAACGAAGACCCCCAAGACGAGTTGAAGATAAACCGGCATTTACGGCCATTGTCGAAGAGCTGGACACTGAACGTCGAGAGCACGGCATCTCCGGCCCAGGGCAGATTACCGTCTTTCCATTCAGTGACCCACAGGCTAATTGACCGAGTCCCTGCGGGGAGCCCCTGGAGAATGTGGGTGTTACTTCCGGGATGCGAGTCCACGGACAAACGGACGAAACCGGTCGAGACTCCGCCCGCCATGACGACGCTGGCCGGCACATCCGTTGATGGGATCGATGCCTCGGAGCCGACTGAAGACTTCGAGCCAATGCGGGGCTCGACGCTCAGGCTGGAGCCGCCGGTCGGCGTCAATTGAGCTAATTTGCACCCATCCACGATGCCGTGCCCATACTCCAAGTCATACCCGGGCGCGCCACCATCAATGGCGGTCCGCTCGAGCAACTGCCGCATGCGGATCGGCCAAGTAGCCGGGGAATGCGGGTTGTAAGCGAACTTCGTGCGTATGGCCGCGACCAAGCCCGCGACAACCGGAGTCGCGGCCGAAGTACCACTATCCACGGGGTAGACGTGCGAACCTAAGAAATGCGTGTAGCCGCTGACATCTGGCTTGTCGTGCGAAAGCCGGCCCGGTCCTTTCGTGGAATAGCCGACCCGCTGCTTATTGGTGTCCACGCCCGCGATCGACAGCACATGAGGCGCAGAGTTAGCGCCATAAATGCTGTTGGTGACTCCACCGCAGCGCCCGTCCGGACATTCGCTGCCGCAGTTTCCAGCGGCAAATAGGATATCTGCCCCTTCTTTTTCCAATGTGCCGACGATGCGATTGAAAGGATGATCGGGATTGTCGCTATAGTTTCCTGGGTGGCCGACAGGATAATCCCAGCTAGGATTGAACATTCCCCAGCTATTGCTGACCACAAGCGCACGCGGGGGATTCGGCTGCTTCAGCACCGTGCGCAAATGGCTATAGGCGCGCACCGCGTCGCTCAAGAGTCCTTCCATGGCGGTTCCGCCTGGTGCTTGAGATAAGAGGACACCGATATCAAGCAAGGTGCACTTGGGCGCCGCAATACAGACGTCGAAGGCACACATTGTGCCGTGATTGACGGGCACATTGAAGGGAGTCAAGCCAGGCCGTGGCATCCAGCTCAAGGCCGCGTTCACCACGGGGTCCTTTCCGTGTGCATGCAAATGCGCAAGATTGATTCCTGTATCGACGATGGCGACCATGACGCCTTCGCCGGTCATTCCCTTCTCTTGCAGCTTTGCCACACACAACAGGCGCTCGACCGTCTTGTCGTCACCCACCGCGGGAGTGCCGCCGCAGGTGATAAACGGTTGAATGGGGACGTCGGCGTACACTCCCACCACTGGATTTGCCGGGTCCGCGACGGCGGCTTCGAGTGAGGATTCATCCCTCTCAGAGATTTTGCCGCGGATTAGGTAAGTGGTTTCCACTTCACCAGCCCCTGGTTGCGCTAACTCCAGGGCTGTCGTGAGTTCAGACGGCGCAGACCCGTATTCGGCCGCGCTACGGCTTGGAATAGCGACCGCTCCGAAGGCGGAATCGACTTCGATCGAGGGAAGGGGAGCGGCGGCGGCGCTCGCACCCACCATTTCTGCCAGATTGGCCCCTCTGGTTCGCATCTCGATCATCACACGGCGCGTTGTCATGGCTTGGTCCTTCTTTGAATCCAGAAACGAGGACGTAATCGCCAACCGCTGGCGAAAACTACACGCATGTTGCCCTCAGGCTCAGACGTGCCACCGTCGGGAGAGAGTAAAGGCGCGGCGCAACGAATGTGATCGCGCACCGAGATCCGACCCACGGCAGCTACAGCCCGCAGGGCTTCAAAGAATTCGCGCATCCCGGCGCACTTGAGTGGAGAAGCCGCCAGAAGAAACCTGTGAAGCCTCTGGCGTTGTGCGAGACGACTTGCACGTCCGTCTCACGATCCACGCAGTTGCGAACGCACCATATCACGAACCCACGAGGTCATCGCGCCGCGATTATCGAGAGTTGTGTTCATAATGCAATGATCTAAATGAAAAAAACATGAACTACTTTTTCGCGATGTGAGGAAACTACTAATCGCCATATTAGAGCTGCATAATAGAGCGGTCGCGAATGAGGGCAGTGAGACGCACTGGCGGTTGTCGCTCGCATGACGCGAGGTGTCACGCGGCCTCAGGCAGTAGCGGTCTCATTGATCAGTCCCCTCCGAGCTTTCCGGCTGACGGACCGCAATGTGCATTCGGGGGGTGATCGCGACGGATGGCCGAATCGGTTCCCACAGCAAGACTGGCGAACGGGGGGCCGCGCCGCTGTGGGTTGATCAATGCTTGCCAGATTGTGTCGTGTCTGAGCGATCCTTGAGCCAACGCAAGACAATGTCTTGTAAGTCGATTCCTTACGGCCAGATGGTTGGGCACTGGCCAACGTTGCGTAACGATTAACTCGATCGTAGCGAGCGATTCACTCCGAGAGGCTTTTTCTGGTCGTCGGTAAGGCAGGGCGAAGGCCAGGGCCAGGGAAGCCGCCTTGATGCCCGGGATTGATGGGCGGCCGAAATGAGGGGGGGCTCGCCAACTATGCCGTGAAGACACGTCATACCCGCCAGGATTCACCGTGCGGGAAGCCGCGCAATAGAAGCTGACATCGAGGGCTGCGTACTTGCTAAAATTCAGGCTCACTACGAGATGCATGTTTGCCAGAGACTTGACCAATGATTTCGAAAGACCAATTCGACGTCTTCAGGGATCTCTACAAGAAGAATCGCGACGCGAAGAACTCGCGACTCGCGCCAATGTATTTCTCTCGGTTGTCACGCTTTTCCTCGGCTCCCTCTTTTTCAATCTCAAAGCGGTGCTGCTCCTGGCGCAATCGGGCAGGATTGCACGCTACGCGTTGTTTGGAGCATGGGGATCGTTCTTCGTCGCCTTGGCGAGTATCGTCATTAGTCTTTTTGTACGGAAATTCGAAGCCCCCTTTGATCCGGTGAACGTCATCGAGGGAATGGGTGATGGGGACGTCGATGATGGCGCGTTTTTCGAGGCACGTATGCTTGACATGGCAGTCACAACAAATACAAACATGTCGATTAACGATCGAATTGCGAGTTGGCTTCAACTGGCAGGTGCGACGATCCTCATGGGATTCTCGTGTGCTGTCCTGTTTCTCATTGCGGCGGCCCTCAACCCAGTAGACTTGGGAACGCAAGAATGAGTAAAGACAAAACTGAGAAAGACAACCCGAAGAAAGAATCGCGTCAGCAAGAACTCGTGAAGCGTAAGGCAGCGAGGAAGAAAACTCGCAAGTAAATTGCTGGCGGACGCCCTTCGCCGGCCGCATTTGTCGCACCCGGTACACAAATCAGGTTGAGCCGATAACCGCTCGTCCTCGCGGAGACTGTGCGCTTGTGGCCTGTCGATGTGGGCAGCTCGCTTATGGTGTATTATCGGGTTTTTCGATTCGCTTGCCGTATGTCCCACACTCCCGCGTCTGAGTCTTCGTCATGACACCGGTTTTGCTCTGCGTCGTTTTTGCCACGGCTACAGTACCAGCTGGCGGCGACGCGCCTGGCCAGTACGCCGTGGGTATTTCGCGGCTCGATTTACGTGATGCATCGCGCGGAAACCGGCGCCTGACGTGTGATGTCTGGTACCCAGTGAGGCGAACCGCGGGCGATGCCTCGACCGGCACTAAACGAAATGTGCCCTGTGCCGAAGGCTCGTTTCCGCTGATCATCTTTTCGCACGGCGCTGGCGCGACGCGGCAACAGTCGACGTACCTGACGGAACACTGGGCCAGCCATGGCTACGTGGTCGTCGCCCCCGATCATCAATTCAACACCGTGTTCGATATTCGCGGCGATCAGGGAATCCAGTCGGGCATCGACCGCCCGCAGGATTGCTCGTTTGTGCTTGACCGCATGCTCGAGCGCAATGGCAACGCCGCCGATCGGCTTTATCAGCACATCGACCCGCAGCGAATCGGCGCGACGGGCCACTCCTTCGGCGGCTATACGGTCATGGTGCTGGCGGGTGCTACCGTCGACGCCCAGGAGGCGCGAAAGATGTTCGGCAAGGAGCTTGAGCGAGGGGACTTCTCGCATCCCGATCCGCGCATCAAGGGAGTAATCGCCTATGCGCCGATAGGCCCGCCGCTGCTGTCGCCAAAAAGTTTGGCCGAGATCAAGATTCCGGTGATGGTCTTCGGCGGGACACACGACCTGATTATGCCGCTGGAAAAACAACAGGTTCCGCTATTCGAGAACCTGGGCGGCCCGGCATTTCTCGCCACGGTCAATGGCGGGTCGCACTTCTGCTTCAACAACGCGGCGTTTACCAACCTGGCGCGCATGGTCCGCAAAGATAAGATGTTGGAAGAGCACGTCGATCGCGCCGCGGCCGATGCGATCGTCAAAGGGTTCTCGCTGGCCTTTTTGAATCGCTACGTGGCCGGCGAGGAGTCGCAGAGCATCCCGGCAAGCGACTCGTCGGTGCTCTCGCTCCGCACGCGCAATATCGTCGCCGCGCCGGTTGCTGAATAACCGCGTGGTCAAATGGGCCTGCGCAGCGGGGCGGCCTCGTCGCGTCGCTGTACGATCCGCAGGCGAGCTGCGGCAATGCCCGCAAAGCAGTGGCACTGGTTTTAGTGCGCCGGTTGCGCGCAACGCAGAGTCAACCGCTTGACGTAACGCCGAAATCGTCACAAACTCTTACTGCCTAACACTCAGGCCGAGTGGCGGAATAGGCAGACGCACGGG
>CAMFLN010000292.1 GCA_945957305.1 uncultured Planctomycetaceae bacterium
GGCATGGCCTGGACTTTTTTCCCACGATCTTCGAGCTGGTGGATTGTGACCAACTCAACGCCATCGCGGCTTGCGGGGGCTTTCCCACCCGCTACCCGCACTGGCGCTTTGGCATGGAGTACGAGCAACTTTCGAAGGGATACGCCTACGGCCTGCAAAAAATCTACGAGTTGGTCATCAACAACGACCCTTGCTACGCCTATTTGATGAAGTCCAATGCGGCCACGGACCAGAAGCTGGTGATGGCGCACGTCTACGGGCATTGCGACTTTTTCAAGAACAATGCCTGGTTCAGCCATACTGACCGGAAAATGATGGACCAGATGGCCAATCATGGTAATCGCATCCGGCGGTACATGGATCGCTTTGGCGTCGGCGAGGTGGAGGAGTTTATCGATTGCTGCCTGAGCATCGAAGACCTGATCGACGTCCATTCGCCGTTCATCAAGCGGCGCGACGAACGCCCGCGTTTCGACCTGCACCTGTCGGCCGACGAGGACGCGACAGCGCCAACAGGCCGGTTTGACGCCAAGAGTTACATGGACCCGTTCGTGAATCCGCGTGCGGCGCTGGCGGCGGACTGGGAAGCGCAACAGCAAAAGCTGCGTAATGAAGAACGGTTCCCCCACGAACCGCTGCGTGATGTCATGCTGTTCGTGCTGGAACACGCCCCGCTGAAAAGCTGGCAGCTCGACGTGCTCTCGATGCTCCGCGACGAAGCGTATTATTTCGCTCCGCAAGCGCAAACCAAGATCATGAACGAGGGTTGGGCCAGTTATTGGCACTCCACCATCATGACGCGGCAAGGCTTGTCAGCCGCTGACGTGATCCATTATTGCGACCACCACTCAGGCACCATGGCCACACAGCCGGGACGCTTGAACCCGTACAAGCTGGGAATCGAGCTATTTCGCGATATCGAGGATCGTTGGAATTGCGGCCGGTTCGGCCGCGAGTACGACGAGTGCGACGATTTGGCGGCCAAGCGCAACTGGCACCAGGAGACGAATCTTGGCCGGCGCAAGATCTTCGAAGTCCGCAGCATTCACAACGATCTCACGTTTATCGACACGTTTTTGACTCTCGATTTCTGTCGAGAACACAAGTTGTTCTCGTTTGGCTACAACCAGGAAGCGGACTATTACGAGATCGAGAGCCGCGAATTCCCCAAAATCAAACAGCGCCTGCTGTACAGTTTGACCAATCGCGGGCAACCCTTGATCACAGTACGCGACGGCAATTACAAGAATCGGGGCGAGCTGTTCCTGAGTCATGAATACAACGGTGTCGAACTGCAATTGAACTACGCGCGCGACACCTTGCAAAACTTGCATCGTCTGTGGACGCGGCCGGTGCACATTGAAACCAGGCTGGAAGAAGTCACTACCGTATTGTCGTTCGATGGCAGCGAACATACGCAAAAACAGGCAACCGGCTAAACCAACAGGAAGCATAACACTGGGGGCCCGTTTTTTTCGCGTCGCATCGTTAGCGAAGGTGTCTCGCAGGCACCGCAAGGCAGGCCGGCAAACGCTTTTGGTCAACCGGACTGTCTGGGAACGCTTGAGAGAGAGGTAAGTGTATGACACTCGTGGCACAGGCTCGCTCCGCGCTGCAAGGTGCGAGTGGTCCCTTTCATCTTGGGCTCACCGAAGGAATGCAGCGGCTCGACTGCGACTTTGCAGCCCTCGACACGTTGGCCTGTTCGCTGACTCGTTTTCAGCTGGCAACCGACGCGCTGCGTACCAAGTCGCCGGAACAGCTCAAGCGCCTGGGCGAGGACTTATCGCGCCGCTTGACCTACCTGCTCGAACCCATTAGCCCCATCGAATTCGACCGGGAGCAATGCGTGGTGCAGTTACGCTCGAATCCGCCGGAGCGCGACGAGGGGCGCACCAGCTATTACGAACTCGTGGCGCAGCGGTCCGGCACTGTTAGTCTGCACCGCTATGCTAAAACCCCCGGCGAAGTACGGGAGCCGATCCCCATGAACTTCACCCGGGAGGTCTTCTTTCGCCTGGTAAGCGATTTCTCGGCCGTGGCCGAATGAATCATGACCGGGTTGTCGCCAGCGCGGCTTTTTAGCAAGCGATAAACCGTCGGCGTCGCCGTGTACGGCGCCTGAAGGGACGTTGCAGTCGATAAACGCAGCTCGCCGGCCAGGAACTGCTCGGTCTCGCGCAGGAACTTCTGTCGCAGCGCGGTGGTGTTCCGTATTCGCTCGCGGCGGGGATTTGCCAGGATCATAATGTTGCCCCTGTTTCAGGACGCTGAGCCGCGGGTGCGACACGGCAGAGCGCGATGTGTGCAATAAAAAAGGCCCGATATCACGCCTGTGACATCGGGCCTATCGCTAAGCCGTGCGGTCCATGAGCGGCCGGATGTCACGAGGGGGGTGGGTGAGAGAACCAGTGCCGCACGAGTGCGCGCATTCCCAGCACGAGGCGCGTGTCACGCGTAGCGATACGGTCATTCCAGCGGTCGATGACGCACGACTTCATAGTAAAAGTGCTCCAGGCAGCGGCGTTTCAGCCGCTCAGGGTCAGGCGCGCCGTCCAATGCAAGATGGCGCTTTCCGACACGCGTTTCCGAGAGGAGTTATCCTCGTCGGGCTGACGTACAGAGAAAGGGAGAGCCAACGAGCGAGCCAGGTTCGCGCGGACGCTTAAAGCCTACGAGCGCAAGAAGTTTGCGTATCCGCCGCAGACGGTAGTGCGTAGCGGAATTGCGGGCCTAGGCCAGGATGTCGCGAATCACTTGCCCGGCGACGTCGGTCAGGCGGAAATCACGCCCCTGGAAACGGTACGTGAGCCGGGTGTGGTCGATGCCGAACAGATGCAGCATCGTGGCGTGCAAGTCGTTCACGTGCACGGGGTTTTCGACTGCCTTGTAGCCCAGTTCGTCGGTGGCGCCATAGCTGATCCCCGGCCGAATACCGCCGCCGGCCAGCCACATCGAAAAGCCCTGCATGTGATGGTCGCGACCGTTTCCTTGCGCCATGGGGGTGCGTCCGAACTCGCCGCCGTAGACGATCAACGTTTCATCCAGCATGCCCCGCTGTTTCAAGTCCTTGATCAGCGCCATCGCGCCGCGATCGACTTCAGCGGCGGTCCCTTTGACATGTTCCTTGACGCTGCCGTGATGATCCCAGTCACGATGATACAACTGGATAAATCGCACGCCGCGTTCGGCAAGTCGGCGTGCCAGCAGGCAATTCGCGCCGAAGGTACCGTCGGCCCCCTGCGTGCCATACATTTCCATGATGTGCCCTGGCTCGTCGGACACATCCAACAGTTGCGGCACGCTGGCTTGCATGCGAAATGCCATTTCGTACTGGCTGACGCGCGTCGAAATCTCCGGATCGTCGAGAACCTGGTTCGACTGGGAATTCAACGTCTTCACGGCATCGACCAACTCGCCTTGCCGCGCGCGGTCGACCCCCGGCGGATTTCCCAGGTAGAGCACCGCGTCACCTTTCGAGCGGAACTCGACCCCTTGAAAGCGGCTCGGCAGAAATCCGCTGTGCCACATCCGCGCCGCGATCGGCTGCGCCTGGCCGAACTTACCCAGCGACGTCATGACAACAAAGCCGGGCAAGTCATCGCTGTCGCTCCCCAAGCCATAAGTCAGCCACGCTCCCATCGACGGACGGCCCGAGATCGTCGTCCCGGTATTCATGAATGTATGGGCCGGGTCGTGATTGATGGCATCGGTGTGCAACGAACGGATGATGCACATTTCATCCGCCACTTCGGCCAGGTGCGGAAAGATGCTCGAAATCTCTTGTCCCGACTTGCCGCAGCGCACAAACGGGTGCTGCGGCGCAAGGCACGTCAGCTTAGCGTTCTGTAATTGCGCGATCGGCTGCCCCTTGGTGTACGACTCGGGCATCGGCTGCCCGCTCATTTCGGCCAACTTGGGCTTATAGTCAAACGTTTCCAGGTGCGACGGCCCGCCGGCCATGTAAAGGTAAATAACCCGTTTGGCGCGGGGCGCGAAATGCAACGGACGCACAACGCCCGGCCAGGGACCCGCGGCCGGCACGCTCGTCGCGTCCCCGGCGCGCAAGAGACTCTGATTTGTCAGCGACGCGAGCGCCAAGGCTCCCACACCGGCCCCCGCCCGCGTTAAAAACGCGCGGCGACAAATATCACGAGCCAGTTCTTCGCTGCTGTCGGCCACTGGATTATGCATGTTTTATTACCTTCGCCGCACGCAATGAGGAATACTCGCGGAACCTCTTTGCGCCAGGTGCAGCGATCAATACCTGGTGATCGTTTCGTGTAAATTCAAAATCGCCCGCGCCACACTTGTCCAGGCCGCTAGCTCCGCCGGGTCTAGGTCCGCGGGGACGGGAGCTTCGCCGACGGCGATCAACTTACGAGCTTCGTCCTGATGCGCGGCGTAATACTGCTGGTGCTTATTGTGCAGTTCGGCCAGGACGCGCACCTCGTCCGTTGTGCCCCCGCGCGACAGGGCGCGGCGCAAGGCCCACTTAATGCGGTCCTCGACGGAAACGTCTCCTTGCCGCAGCATGCTTTCAGCAAAGACGCGGGCCGTTTCGACGTAGATCGGGTCGTTCAACAGCACGAGCGCTTGCAGCGGCGTGTTCGAGCGGTTGCGTTCCGCCGTGCATTCCTCGCGCGTCGGCGCGTCGAACGCCAGCAAGCTGGGATGCAGGAACGTGCGGCACCAATACGTGTACAGTCCGCGGCGATACAGGTCCGCGCCGTGATCCGCTTCGTACTCTCGCACGGGAAAGTTGAGATGCGACCAATAGCCGCGCGGCTGATACGGCTTCACACTGCGACCGCCGATCGTATCCACCAGCAGCCCGCTGATGGCCAGAGCATCGTCACGCACCATCTCGGCATCGAGCCGAAAACGGCCCTGGCGGGCGAGATACAAATTATAGGGATCCGCGTGCAGCGCTGCGGCCGAAGCATGTGATGATTGCCGATAGGCTCGCGACGTGACGATCAGCCGCAGCACATGCTTCACATCCCAATGGCTGTCGATCAACTCGCTGGCGAGCCAATCGACCAGTTCCAGGTGCACGGGCCAGGAGCCTTGCGCACCGAGGTCATCGAGCGGACTGGCCAGTCCGCGACCGAAGGCCAGTTTCCACAATCGATTTACAAACACCCGCGCGACCAAGGGATTGTCGCGCGACACCATCCATTGCGCCAGGTCGAGTCGCGTCGCGCGGCGCCCCTCGACCTGTAGCGGCCGCAAAAATCCGGGCGTCGCAGGTTGAACCACTTCCCCCGATTCGTTCAACCAATTGCCGCGCGGCAAGACGCGCATCATCCGGGGTTCGCCGGCCATAGCGACCAACGTGCGCAACACACCAGCGTCGACCTCTTTGTGATTTTTTTCCAGCGCCGCCAATTGCTCGCGCGCCGGTTGCAGCGCGGGTGCCACGCTACGGTGGTATTTGGACAGCTGCGTCCGTTGTTCGTCGTTACGCCTGTCTC
>CAMFLN010000293.1 GCA_945957305.1 uncultured Planctomycetaceae bacterium
GCATGACGCCCAAGTCGCAGAGACCACGAATGACCCGGGCTCCTGTTCCCGGGATCACCGCTTCGCAGCGATCCGGAGCCACTTCCTGCAACTTGAGCGAGTGTTCGCCCACCAAGTCGCGAACGTAAAAAGTCGCCTTTGCAGCCAAAATCAGTGCGACATCCGCGTCGGCGTTCAGGTCTTCGCTGAGCACGACGTCCGCCTTCGTCCCCTCGGCATGGGGAACGACAAACACAAAATGCGCGCTCGCTGTTTGCACGAGCATCATAAAGGCGATCGACTGCGTTACGAGATTTCTCATTGTCCTCATTCCTCTAGCACTCAGATTTGCAGCAAAATACATGCCCGAGGAATTGCTATTCCGCCTCGACATGATCCACCTGTGTGCGGCGCGTCGTTCAAGTTTCACTTTGATTCCTTTCGACCTCCGCGGCGCACAAACATCCAGCAACCCGCACTGGCCATACCGAATAGCAGGATCGACGCCGGCTCAGGCACGGGAACCGATTGCGTATCGACGGACAAGGCCTGCAGGGCCGCTGACGGAACGCCAAAATCCCATGTCAATCGCAGGCTGGCCGTGTCCTGCGGCAGGGTGAAGGTCCACAAATTGTCGACCAAATAAGCCGTGCCCAGGCCGCCGAAATTGCTACCGCCGTCGTTATAGACTTCGGTATGTGCATACGACGGCAGCGTGCTCACGTCGATGGAATGCACGGCACCCTGCGGATCGGTATAGTCGGCCGTCAGCGCGCCAACGCCGATCAACGAGCCAAACGTTTGGATCTCGGCCGATACCATGAGGACGTTACCGGCCAAGTTGTACCCTGGCACATTCATCGTGGGATGCAGAACGCCAGAAAATGAATAAACGTCAGTGCCAGCGGCAAAAGCGCCATCACCCGGCGCGGTGCTGTCGTACCAGGTCGACAGATTCTGGACACTGGCATTGGGATTTACGAGCGATTGCGCGGCAAGGGGACTCGCAGAAGTCGGCACGCTCGCCGTGGGCGACATCGAGTTCCATTCTTGGTATGTCGCTTGCGAGCCAATCGCGGACGAGTTATCCGCGGGTCGTCCCCACGCTGGTAGCGCCACCGTGTGAAAGCTGGCGGCTACTCCGCTCCTGACATGGCACGTCAGGACAGAAAACAAGACGAACAATTTCCAACAGGTTGTAAACGTCACAGAAGATGTCCTTCGCTTAAGTGGTGAATAATTGCTGGCAAGATCAGGTGCGTTGCACGCTGTAAACGCTTGCATTAGCTGACTGCCAAAGGGAAATGTGGCCACTTAACAAGGATGATTCCCAGTGAGCGCGGCAAAGCCTCAGCCCCTAGCAACGTCGATGCGCACAAAGACAAATGCGTCCATCAGTTGACGCCCGCGCGTGGGAAAGAAGATGCGCACCAACGAGCGCATTGGCCCGATCGAGGCCCATTTCCCCTGACACCCTTGCCGGGCATCACGTGTGACGTCACCAACGGAGCGTTGGGACTGAGGGGCGGGCGGGCGAAAGGCTGGCGAGCCGCTCACGACGAGTGACACGGCACCTTATTGATACCATGTCTCACGACTTTTGAGATTCTAATTGTCCCCTCGCGTGTGTCAAGCTAATCGCGCCCGGACCTCCACTAATGCGGCGTTACACCGAGAATTCACGAATCAAATGCTTGACGCCGTCGATAGCTCGGGTATGATCAGCGGACCGGACTTGAGACTAAATCTCAATAACTCAGCTAGCCCGCCAACGCACGCTCGCCAAAACCGGAAACCGCCTGGGCCAAACATTGGCAGCAGGCGGCCAGAACCGCAGGGCTTAACCACAGCGGCCGCAACGTTCGGACACTCAGCCCGGGTGCGCGTTCCGACACGCATTCCGGCAGGAGCTCGCCGTGGCGCCCTGCAGGACGGAGCACGATCGGCGCGTTGGCTCGCGGCAGGTTCCGCGGCCCAACGAGTTTCGCAAGGGAGAGGAACCATGGCTGGGCTGCGACCAAGGACGCGCGACCGCGCGGCGTTTACGCTCGTCGAGCTGTTAGTGGTGATCGCCATCATTGGCTTGCTGGTCGGCCTACTACTGCCGGCCGTGCAAGCAGCACGCGAAACGGCACGACGCATGCAATGCACCAACAACCTCAAGCAGATCGGCCTGGCCTTTCAGATGTTCGACCAGGCGCGTGGTGCGTTGCCGGCTAAATACGAAATCACGACGGCGTCTGACAAATTCAAGCTCAGTGCATTCTTCAATGTCTTGCCGTTTCTCGAAGACGCAGCGCGGAACGAGCAGTTTGACCGGACCAAACCGGCGAGCGACGCAGCAAACTCGAAATTGATCAATGTCCCGCTGCCAGCGTTCAGCTGCCCAAGCATGTTGATCAATGAACTCGCCGTCACTCAGAATCCTGGCTGGGGAAGTTACGCCGTCTGTACCGGTAGCGTTTACAACCACTTCGTGAACATTACCGATCCTGAATTCGACAATGGAGCCATCGTCGAAAAAGGTTTCGGACCGATCACGATCAGCAACATCGTCAATCAAGATGGCGCCACGCATACCTTCCTGGTCGGTGAGATGAATTTTGGCATCAGAAACTATCCGAACGAATCCACTCCGACAGGTGGAAGCAATCAATGGGCCAACGGCTACCCATTTTGCAGCACCGCGTCGACCTGCGGCGTTTTCGACGCCGACCGCAATGTGATCCCAGGATATTTCTACGAGCTGAATACCTTTCGCAGCGACCACCCCAACGGCGTCAACATGCTGATGGTCGACGGCTCGGTTCACTTCGTCAGCAAAACAACGTATCCCGATACCCTCAAATTCCTGGCCAAACGCAACGATGGGCACGCGGTCGAAGCGAATTAGCCGCCTCCGCCTGGGGCTGCTGGCAATTGGTGCGCTGGGCATGGTTTGCGGCTGCGCGCCGCCCCCGGTGTCGGTCGAAGGTGCAGTGACGCTCGACGGTACTCCTGTGAACGAGGCTGTGGTTATGTTCATCCCGCTCGACTACGGACACCAGAAGACGGGCGCTTTGATCACGGAGGGAAACTTCTCGCTGCCGGCGAAAGACGGACTGCTGCCGGGCAAGTATCGCGTGGAAATCGTCGATGCGCCGCCACTCACCTCGGTGCCGCACGATCCGGTGGCCGCTGCGCAATACCTAAAAAAACGCCGCCTGTTGCCACCGCGATATGCCCATCAATCGCCCTTCGAGATTGAAATTGCTGCGGGAGCGCAATCTCCCGTGTCGGCCGATTACAAACTCACCAGCAAACCTCCATGATTCATGCAGCAGCGCTCTATCAATCCCCCCTAAATGCCAGAGATCGCGACATGATCGGCAACCAAACGCCAAAAGCAGAAAACAGCTCGACTCTTCACCCCGCGAGGTTTTCGATGACGAATGATTCGCCCCAAGGATGCCCCCATCCCGCGGCTGAGCAGCCGGCTCGGCCGCGCGAAATCGACTCGGCAGAACTCATGTGTGGCCAGCGAGAAATCGTGATCCGCCACGGTCAGGAACTGTACCGGTTGAATGTCACGCGCAGCGGCAAATTGATCTTACGCAAGTAGGCGGCGTTTCTGTGCGGCGGCGCAGGGACCTGCTGGCCTTCTTCGGCCATGCTGCACGACGTCGCTCGATTGACCGCACGCATCACGCTTCCGCCATTCCTGCGAGCATCGTAGTGCATGCTGCGTTCGTCTACTTGGCAGCCGGCCGACAGTAGGAAAGCGTCAGCAAAGCGTAACCCGTCACCAGGTTCGGGTCCCCTTCCATCCAACGGCTATTGTCGTTGATCCACGAACCGTCCGGTTGCTGACGACTCGCGAGTTCGCGAATCAAATCGGCCCGCCAATCGTGCTGAGTTCCCCCAGCATCCGTCAGTTTCTCTTGCCCCAGAGCCGCCAGGGCTTTTCCAAAGAGGTGGTAGTAGTAATACAGCCCCTCGTCTTTCAGCCCCGGGTTCTCTTTGACCGTGTAATGCTTTTGGGCCCAGTCGACGGCTGCCTTCACCCGCGGGTCATCCGCTTTCAGTCCGGCAAAGATCATGCTCTTTAGGCCGGCATAGCTCATGGAACCGTAGCTGCGGAGGCCGCCATTGGGGGTCTTGCCAGCGGGGCTGCTCCCCTGGCCGATGGGCGAGTAGTAGAAGCCGCCGTCAGGGTCTTTGGCCGCGAATTGTGTTGTGTTGTATTGCGATTCGAGGTTCTGGCAGCGCGAAACAAAGATCAGTGCGCGCTTGACGGCTTCATCATCGGCCCCCTCCCCTGCCCCCTCGAGAGCCTCCATCAGGAAGTGCGTGTTCGAAAGATCGGGACGCTCGGCGCCGCCGTAACCGACCCCGCCGTACGAGATGTCATCCGGTTTGCGTCCGTCCTCGTCGCCGAACTGCAGTCCTTGCAAAAACTTCTCGGCCTCTTTGAGAATCTTCTGATATTTCCCGTCGCGATTGGCGGCTGAAAAGCACAGCACCCCCAGGCATGTTTCATAGTTTCGCAAACGCGATTTCGGGGCATAGATCCCGCCGTCCGGCTGCACGAAGCGTTCCAAGTACCGCAGGCTTTTCGCCACCACGGGATCATCCGGCGTACGGCCATTGGCCAAGAGGCTGGTCGCGACAATCGCCGTAATGCCCGGCCCGGCCGCGGCACTGAAGGAGCCATCCTCGGCCTGTCCTTTCGTGCGCAAAAACTCGATTCCCTTTTGCACCTCACGATCGAGCGTCGCCCGATCGTCCGCGGTCAGGTCCCCTGCCCAAGCCATCCGACGGGCGGGAAATGCGATGCAGCCGATGAGGACCAGGACGACGGTGAGTCGGAGGAAAACTACGGTTTGTGCCGTCTTCATGCTTTCGTGACCTCGACCAATAATGCGAAATCTGCTGGGGCGACGGGGCATGCCCCGCACTTCGCGTGCCGGCTCCCCGGTCAGTATTTTCGATGTTTTTACGCGTGCCCAGCCCCTGCCATCATCATACTGGCAGGGCCCGCGGTAGCGATTTTTTGGTCAAGCGAGGCGAAATCGTCGCCTCCACGCGACTGCCCCCTGCTTCCCCAGTCCCTCCGTTGCCCCGAAGACCATGAGATGCCGCCGAGCCGCCCGGCCGGTTAGAATGATCGGGTGGCCCCGCGAATCGATTACGAGCCCAAGCGGATTTCCAGCGGTGAAATTCCAAATCTTTCACAACCCTATCGATGCGACGGAGTCGCCCGGCCCGCTCAGGTCGCGGGCCTTGTGCTTCCTGGGGATCCTGCTGATCTGGCTGGGTGCATTTTGTGTCGCACGCGCTAATGAGCCCGGCACGCAAGCTGACCTGGAATTCTTTGAAAAGCAGATACGCCCGCTTCTTGTCGAGCATTGCTACGAGTGCCATAGCGCCTCAAAGGCGAAAGGCAATCTGCGCCTGGATACGGCCGAGAGCTGGTTGCGCGGCGGCGATT
>CAMFLN010000294.1 GCA_945957305.1 uncultured Planctomycetaceae bacterium
GATTCCTCTACGTCTCGTGGGCTCGGAGATGTGTATAAGAGACAGGCACCAGGCACAGCTGCGGTCGATAAGTGTCTTCGGAAACGAATTCGGTGTCGAAGGCAATTTGCGGGGCGGTCGATAACTCGCGGCAAAAATCCGCGAGTTCCCGGTCGGATGTGATCAACTCATGCTTCACGGGGCGACACACCTGGCAAGAACAGTGCAAATCAAAGCCAGCAAAAGAACCTACAAGCGCCTGAGCGTTGTGGCGTTATCTTAATCGCCTGATTCGGGTGAGCCAAGCGGCACGCCTGCGGCTGAACACGCAGCAATTCTCGTGTGGCGGACTAACGAAAGAACAAAATCGTGACTGCCACGAAAAGGGGTATCAAGACCAGGACGCTATATCCCATGTAGCCAAAAAAACTCGGCATTTTCACGCCGGCTTTTTCGGCGATGGCCTTCACCATGAAGTTCGGTCCATTGCCGATATAGGTCATGGCGCCCAGGAAAACAGCTCCCAAGCTGATCGCCGCCAAAGAATCGCTATTGATTCCGGCCACGGCATCAGCGCCCCCGGCGTGCAACGATTGGGCGGACTTGAAGAACACGAGGTAGGTGGGGGCATTGTCCAGAAAGCTGGATAACAAGCCCGTGCTCCAAAAGAATTTCCACGGCGCATCGATACCCAATTCCCGGCCATTCACGGACAGAATCTGTAAGGCCGGTTGCATGCACAGGAAGATTCCAAAGAACAACGCTGCCACTTCGATGATCGCTGCGTAATTGAAATCATTGACGCGGCGGATGTCATCATTCCCGAGGGCGAGCGAGAGGACGACCAGGAGTAACAGCACAATTTCGCGCAGGTAGAGCCAAGGGTGCCATGTGGTACCAAGAAAGGGTTGAGAAGGTTCGAGCAACGCTACGGCCGCGACCACACTCAAAAGCAGCGGCACATTCAACCCGATGCCGCGGAACTGCAGGCGACTGGTACGTGTCTCGTCGATAACCAGGTCCGTTTTTGCTTCCCTGCGGTAGCACCAGAAATGATCCCAGACGTAGTAGATGGCTAATAGCGCGCCATTAACCAGCAGCCAGGGGCGCCACAGGGTGAGCGTCCACAAGAAGCTGACCCCTTGCAAATAGCCCAGGAATAGAGGGGGATCGCCGATCGGCAGCAAGCAGCCACCGCAGTTGCACACCGCAAAAATAAAAAACACGACTGTGTGCCGCACGTGACGCCGCTCGCTGTTGGTTTCCAACAGCGGGCGAATCAGCAGCATCGCGGCTCCGGTCGTGCCGATGATATTGGCCAACACGGCGCCTACTCCGATAAACGTCGTATTGGTCAGCGGATGAGCAGGCAGGTCCCCCTGGATCCGAATGCCGCCGCTGATGACATACAGGCTAAAGAGCAGCACGATGAAGGGGATGTATTCCTGAAAAATCGCATTGCTAAAGATGGCCGAGGGTACCCCGAACGAAATTCCGCCGGACGAGGGCTCGACCAGCCGATGCCCTAGAAAATGTTGCTCCACAGGATGGGCATGCACAAACGCGTAGTAGCCCAACGTCAGGACGCCCAAGCCGGCGGCTACGAAAAACCGATGTAGATTGCTTTCCCACCAATGTGCCGTGCCGGGAATGAGCGGGAAGAGTGCGATGGCCCCCAGCAAGAGGACGAAGGGAATCACGGTCAAATAACCTGGCGGCACGGGCGGAGCCTGAGGATCACGGTGCTCGGTGGCCAGCGGTGCGTTGATTAACCTGGTCCCGCGCTGTGGATATCCGAAGAGTGCCGCGCCCAGATAGCCGGCAATCAGCAGAGACAACATCAACACGGGGAATCGCGAGGGACGAGTCGGCGGCATCACTTACGGTTTCATGAGAGTTGGTGTCGAGATACTGACGTGCATCGCGACTGCTGTATCAAATTGACGATTGGGCATATTTCCGGGCGGCCGCCGCCAATCGGCCGCTGGCAATACCGTATAACGATATCCTGGCGGCGAGAAAAGAATAGGAGGCCTGGACAGGTCAGGAAGCAGCCAGGCTGTTCGTGCGCGCCCCTGGGCGACTCGGCCTGCGATTTGCTAGGATTTGCCTCGGTGCGGCGATCACAAAATGAACTAACAGTATCTGTGCTGACGAGACTCGATGCGGGAAATCTGGTTGCACACGAATCGTCGCGCGATCGCCTTTGCGATGGTGCTGCCGGGTTTGGTGAGCCTTCTCGGCGCGACGCTGCTTTTGTGGCCCGTGCCAACGGCGCCGTGGCTCCGTTGGGTGGGAGCAGGATTGGCAGCCATTGCCTTGCTCGTCCTGGGGGGTCTTGTTGCGCAATGGCGCCAGCCGAGGATTTCGCGTCGCGGAGGGGAGATGCTCTTCCATCTCCGCGGCGGTGGGCCGATACGTGTTCCGCTCGAATTTGTCGAAGGTTTTCTGCTCGGGCAGGGGGCGAGTTACTTACGCAACGACGCGGCCCAAACGGCGCAGGTTTCGACGGTCGTTATTCGCCTTGCCGATCGTGCCACTGAGTACGCGCAGCGCGACGTGAAGCCAGCCCTCGGCGCCTGGTGCAACCACTACGTGACGATCCGCGGCACATGGTGCGAGCCGCTATCACTGGCGCTGATTAATCAACTGAATACCCGCTTGGCCGAGGCACAAGCCGAATCGCGCGACCCGCAGGTCAAGCCATGAGCACGGGTCTGCTGGTCAGCGTGCGCGACATCTCTGAGGCGGCGGATGCACTTTCTGCAGGCGCCGACCTGATTGACTTGAAAGAGCCAAAACGCGGTCCGCTGGGAGCGGTGGATGTCACCGTCATGTCGCAAGTGGTGAGCTTCGTCGCAGGGCGCGTGCCAGTCAGTGTCGCGCTCGGCGAGTTGCTCGACTATGTGCCGCTTCCCGGGTTCCCCACCGGCATTCGTTGGGCCAAATTCGGGCTGGCGGGATGCGGTTCTGTCACAAGTTGGTGTGACCGCCTGCAAGCGGCGGTCAACACACTGCCCGCGGGAACCGAGGGCGTGGCGGTCATCTATGCCGACTGGGAAAGCGCCGCGGCGCCGGCGCCGCAAACAATCGTTCAACAAGCGTTGCGAGTGGGCTGTCGTGCGGTGCTCGTCGATACGTGGGACAAAAGCCACAGCCGGCTGCTGAGCGCTTGGAGCATTGCAGAGTGTCGCACTTTGCTGCGACAGCTCGACGAACTCGGCTTGCAGGGCGTGCTGGCCGGTTCGCTACGGCCATGCGACATCGAGCTTTTGCTGCCGCTGGAGCCGGATTTCATTGCTGTGCGTGGTGCGGCCTGCGAGGGGGACCGTAGCGGCCGAATAGCGCCTTCTCTGGTACGTGAACTTGCCGCCTTAGTGCATGGAAGCGCCGGGGTGAAGCAAGCCATTCCCCGGGAGAATATTCGACATCAATTCTGATCCGGCTGAAAACGCCGCATCATTCGCTTCGAAAGTCGCTCTCCCAAAGCTTTCTGAAACGTGGTCATGCGCGCGATCTCATCAGGGGTCGCTTCGGCGTACCATTGCCCGACGCGCGTCATGAGTCCTGCCAACGCGGCTGGGCCCATGAGTGCCTCTCCGTCGGTTCGATTGACGCGGTCGAGGAGCGCCGCCCAATTCAAGATCTTGTCGACCTGGTTATCCAGATACCGTCGCCGGTCGCGTTCCGGGATCTGAAAGTAGCGTTCCACCTTTTGCTCGAAAAATGCTTTGGCCAATTCCGCAACATTTGCGACCAGCCGCTCGCGCTGAGTCTGGTTGAGTGCGGCCAACTCAGAGTGCCAATTCGGATCCTCTGACAATTCACGCTGCAAGCGATCGCCGAGCTTCGCTTGATCATTTCGCGAAGAGTGCGTGACGTCTTCTGTAGACAGAGCGCTGATCAGCGCCGAGGCATTCGACGGCAACGATTGAGGGAGACCTGCAGAAATAGTCTGCACGGCCGCCACAATGGCCACGCCCGAAAGCAGAACAAAGGCGATCGCCGTGAAGACGCGACGGAGGAAGGACATGGGGGACCTGGCGTTGTATTGCTGGCGGAGAGCTTTAGTTGAGTGGGTTCTTTTGCCTGATTGTAACAAAGCGCGGCTCGCCGGCTGCAGGCCGCGTTTGGCAATCCGCCACCTGCCGGCTTGACGTTTCGGCCGGTATTTCCCGATAGATTCGGCACAGTTTTTCCGTTACGGCTGACATTTTCGCTGTCGTAAGTGAGGCAATTGGGCACAGTTGCGAATCAGGAGGTGTGCCGATTCCAATGAGCTAGAGTTTGGACATACGTCCGGAGAACCGGCGGGCTTACACTCTGGCGGGTTTGGGTATGCCATTCGAATTGCAAGAACTGCGTTCCTTCGGAAATGCCTTGCATCCTTTGCTGGTCGAAGCACGTGCGAACGACCAACGCGAAGATCGCTGGGGGATTCGCTATCCCTTCTTTCGCAACGTTTCGATCACCAATGCCGAAGGGGATCTGATCCCAGCCTTCAGCCGCGATATCTCGGCCAGCGGGATCGGACTGCTGCATAACGTCGAACTACCACCAGGCATGGTCGAAGTCCGCATCCGTTCGACCAAAGGGTATATCGTGGCCGTGCAGACGCGGATTTTCTGGTGCCAATCAAGCGGCGAGGGGTGGTACATCAGCGGCGGGCAATTTATTTCGATCCCCAACGTCGGCGATTTCTAAGCGGCCGATGTGAAGCGCAACCCGTTTCGTGCGGTTGTTGCACCGGGAAAGATCCATTTCGCTGACGTCGAAATTCGGGTGTACATCTGCCGGTTGGCATATTGCCCAGCGGTATGCCGCATCACTAAGGTTGAAGCAACAGCTTGTTGGTCGCGCCTGCCAGGGTTGGTCAACAACCTACGCCTGGATACCAGCTCCCTAGTTACCAGCTCGCTGTGCACGAATCTCGCCCATTTGCTGCGGCGTGCTCATTAATATTTTGAAATCGCGCCAGAAACGTATCGCCGCACAGCGATCCGACTGGCGTCGCCAGGCCGCCGAGAACCACGCACTCGGCGGCCCATTTTTTTCACGAGCGATTCTCGACAATCCTGGATTACGACGAGGACTCGTCGGGGGTCTCATCTTGGTGCTCTTTTTCTATCAGTTTCAGCAACAACTTGCGGCCGGCGCTCGTCGCCTGACATTTGCCGCGATTCGCCAGGATGACGACGCCGATGCGGTGTTCGGGCAGCATACCGATATAGGTTGACGTTCCATCCAGTCCGCCGTTTTTGTCGATCACCAGTTCACCTTGCAAGCGTACCCGCTGCCACGCCAATCCTTGTGTCATCTTCGCCGAGACTTCGAAGTGCGGTTCTTGGGCAAAACGCATGGCGTCGGAAATCTCTGGCAGATCGCTGCGTTCTCCCAGGTTCGCGATCAGGAATTCCGCCATATCCCGGCCTGACGAGCTAAGTCTTCCGC
>CAMFLN010000295.1 GCA_945957305.1 uncultured Planctomycetaceae bacterium
AGGATCGGACGATGCCCCTGCGCGAAGAGTTTGAAAAGGTCGGTAACTGGCTCTTTTGTTGGCGCAGCTACCTGCCGCTCGCATTGATTCCGATCCTCGCCACCGGCTTGTGGGAAAATCGCGTGACCGGCTTTGTTCCGCCGTTGTGGTGGACGCTTGTCTGTTTCTGCGTTTCGCTCGCCGGTTTGGGCGTGCGCATCGCCACGATCGGCTTTACGCCGAAGGGGACTTCGGGACGCAATACCGACGGCCAGCGGGCCGACGAGTTGAACCATTCCGGCATCTATTCCACGGTGCGCCACCCGCTCTACCTGGGAAATTTTCTCATGTGGCTGGGTGTCACGATGTACAGCCAGTTGTGGTGGCTCGTGGCGATCGTGTCGCTGATTTTTTGGTTGTACTACGAGCGGATCATGTTCGCCGAAGAAGAATTCTTGCGCCGCAAGTTCGGCGACGCCTACACGAATTGGGCCTCCAGAACGCCGGCCTTCATCCCCAGCTTCAAGAACTATCAACGTCCCAGCCTGCCGTTCTCGCTGCGCAACGTGCTGAAGCGTGAATACTCGGGCTTGATGGGCGTCGTGTTGACGTTTGCGGTCCTGGGCTTGAGCGAGCACCTGGTCGTCGAAGGGCGTGTGGCACTCGATCCGGCGTGGCAAGTGATTTGCCTCGTCGGCGTTGTGCTGTATTTCGTCCTGCGCACGATCAAGCGGCAAACTCGCTTACTCGAAGTCGAAGGGCGCTAATACAGGCGGGACTCTGCGCCGAAGCGGGAATCCCTGCCGAAATTCAGCCGGGGTAAGGCAGCGCCTCTTTGCCCCTTATCTCGACCGACTGGGCTGAGGCGCACATTCCTCAGGGCGGGCCGGGCATGGCCCTTTTCTCTCACGCCCACGCCGATTTCCGGCCTCCTGGCCACACGCCACGGGCTAGCCGGGCCGGCAGCAGAGAATACACTGGTGGCCTACGACGTCGCTGGCTGCTGATCGGACGACCGAATGTACCTTCGGTCCCTAGAAGAGCGCCGCGCGACTTCGGATTACCTGTCGCCGATAATCTCTCACGGAGTTCCGCATGTCCTTTCACCTGTTCACGGGAACGGACACTTACCTGGTCACGCCCGAGCTGCGCGACGCGGTCAACGTTGCCTGCGCGCTGGAAAAGCCGCTGCTGATTCGCGGCGAGCCTGGCACCGGCAAGACCGTGCTGGCCGAGGCGATCGCCGAGAACCTCGGCATGCCACTATTGACCTGGAACATCAAATCGACCACCAAGGCACAGGACGGGCTGTACGTGTACGACACCGTGCAGCGGCTCAACGACGCGCGTTTTGGCGATCGCGACATCAGCGACGTCCGCCCGTATATCAAGTTCGGTCCGCTCGGACAGGCGCTGCGCGCGGACGCGCGCGTGGTGCTGTTGATCGACGAGATCGACAAGGCGGACATGGAGTTCCCCAACGACTTGTTGCACGAACTCGACCGCATGAGCTTTTCGGTCGTCGAGACCGGCGAAAAAGTGACCGCCCAGCATCGCCCGATCGTCGTCATCACCTCGAATAACGAAAAGGAACTGCCCGACGCTTTCTTGCGACGCTGCGTGTTTCATTACATCGCATTCCCGGGCAAGGAAACGATGACCTCGATCGTGCGGGTTCATCATCCGGACGTCGAAGAGAAGCTTCTGCAGCAAGTCTTGCTGCGATTCTATTGGCTGCGCGAGTTGCCCGAGGTGCGCAAACGCCCTTCGACCAGTGAATTGATCGATTGGATCGCGGCCCTGCGGCGCGGCGGCGTTACGGTCGAGGCGATCGAGAAAGAGCTGCCCTTCATGGGCGTGTTGCTGAAGCGCGAGAATGACATCGAGACCGTGTTGGCAAATCGGCGTTTTGGCCGCGTAAGCTGAAGGCAGTTGGAAGATACCGCGCCGGACCGCGGCACTGGCATGTTTATCGACTTCTTCTATCACCTGCGAGAGTTTGGGCTGAAGGTTTCCAGCACCGAATGGCTGTCGCTCGTACGGGCGTTGGCCGAGGGGCATGCCCGGGCCGATCTCAATACGTTTTACCACCTGGCCCGTTGCTTGCTGATCAAGCGCGAAGCGGATTTCGACGCGTACGATCGCGCCTTTGCGTCGTTCTTTGCCGGGATCGAGTCCTCGCTCGACATCAGTCAAGAGTTGCTCGACTGGCTCGATAATCCGATTGTGCCGAACATCAGCGAAGCCGACCGCGCCAAGATGCAGGCCTTCGACCTCGACGAGCTGGCCGCGCGCTTTCGGGATTTGCTCGAGCGGCAAAAGGAACGGCACGACGGGGGTAACCGCTGGATCGGTACCGGTGGCACTTCGCCGTTCGGCCACGGCGGCGAGCATCCGAGCGGCATCCGTGTCGGCGGCGAAGGAGGGGGTCGCTCTGCGGTCCAGGTGGCCGGTGAGCGGCGCTTTCGCAATTTGCGATCGGATCAGATCCTCGACACGCGGCAGATCGGGATCGCCCTGCGCCGGCTGAAGCGGTTGGCCAAGGAGACCGGGCCGGAAGAGCTGCAACTGGACGACACAATCGACGAGAGCGCACGCAATGGGGGCGAGATTGAGTTGGTGTTTGGCCCACCACGGCGCAACAACATCAAATTGCTGTTATTGATGGACGTGGGCGGATCGATGGATCCGTACTCGCAATTATGCGAGCGGTTGTTCAGTGCGGCGCACGCGGCGAATCACTTCAAGAAGTTCGAACACCGCTTTTTTCACAACTGCGTCTACGAACGGCTGTACACGGACGTCTACTATTGGAAAGGGGAGCCGACGGCGGACTTGCTGAAGAACCTGGACCATACCTGGTCGGCCGTCTTCGTGGGGGATGCTTGGATGGCGCCGTCGGAACTAACCCATCTCGGCGGAGCGATCAGCTTCAACTATCGCAACGCGGACACGGGGCTCGCCTGGCTCGAGCGCATCCGGCAGCGGGTCCCCAATTCGATCTGGCTCAATCCCGAGCCGCGCAAACAGTGGCAGGCCCCGACGATCCGCCTGATCCGCCGCGTGTTCCCCATGTACGAGCTGACGATCGACGGGCTGACCGAGGCGGTCGACGTCCTGCGCGGCGCGCGTCCCAACCGGCCGGCGGCAGCGGCTGCGCCTTAACCACGGTTGCTATTTCCCGTGCTGAATCACGGCTACAAGCAATACTCGTCGCGGCGGGTATCGGCAGCGAGTTGTTGATCGTCCCCCGCAAAGCCGATCCGGCGATAGACGACCCACGCCAGGCAAGAGAAGCACGCCGAACTGGCGAGACCGACGCCGGTGAGAATGCCATACGGTTGCCACTGGATCGAGCCCCCCAGTAAGCCCACGGCAAGGGCCAATAGCGTCACAACGATCGTTCGCGGCGCGGTCGGACAATCAACGATCTTGTTATGGAACGACGGACTGACAATCGAAGCCGTTGTGGATTTCATGGCCTGGATACTTTTCAGTGCCGTGTCGTAGAGCCCATGCAACCGAGCGTTCAGCTTGGCAGCGCGACGTTGTGATAGATGTCCTGCACGTCGTCACAATCGTTCAACATGTCCAGAAACTTTTCGAACAGCGGCAAATCTTCGGCGCTGAGCGTCTTGCTCGATTGCGGCAGAAAAGTGATCTCTTGGGTTTCCAATTCGACATCCGGCAGGGCATTCAGGAGCGCCGTCTTGGCTTTAAAGAACTCGGCAGGAGGCGCGAAGATCGTGATGTAACCGTCCTTGCTTTCGACTTCTTCGATCGCGACGTCCGCTGCGAACATCGCTTCCAGCACTTGATCTTCGTTATCTCCCTTGAAGGAGAGGACGGCCAGGTGGTCGAACGAGATCGCGACGGAGCCGGTGGCGGCCAACTTGGAACCGGTCTTGGTGAAACAGCTGCGCACTTCTGAAATCGTACGCTGGTTGTTGTCGGTCAAACAGTCGACGATCACCATGGCGCCGCCGGGACCAAAACCTTCATAACGAGCCGCCTGAAAATCCTCCCCCCCCGCACCACTGGCTTTCTGGATCGCCTTTTCGATCACGTGGCTGGGAACCTGTTCGCGTTTGGCTTTCTCGACCATGCTGCGCAGCGCCGGATTGACGTCGGGGTTGGGGACGCCGTTCTTTGCCGCCATGTACAATTGCTTGCCATATTTGGCATAGAGCTTAGATTTCTGCGCAGCCGTCTTAAAGATCGACTGCTTGCGCTTCTCAAAAATTCTTCCCATGCAAACGTCTCTTCGATTGTGACTATCGGGTACGGGGCGTCGTTGATACAGCTGGCAATCAACCAGCCTGCAACGTCGATGCAGCAGTCAGCCCGCCAAGAAATCGCCAGGTGCGGTGTCCCTGTTCCGCAAAGGGCAATGTATCGACGAGGCCTGCCCTAAGGCTAGGCCTCCTCTCCGAGACCCGGCGACGAACGCGGCAAGGTCGCCACTAGTTGTCCCTAATCCTGCGGGAACGGATTAGGGGGCCCGGAATCGTCGCGGCAGTTTTATTTTTTGTCTCCTGAGGCCAGCGCGAGCTGTGGCCGTTTCGCCGCCCAAGTCGAGCCACGGCGCAACAGCGCGGCCGTTCCCGGATTGCGCAGCGAACCGGCGTCATGCCCTAGAACTGTCTGGAAGACACGTCCTTGGCCGTACTCGTAGACGAAGGCCATCGGCTCGTCATTGCCAGTCACGCGGCTGCGCGCTGTCGCCAAGACATGGATCGGCTCATCTCCTTGCTGGCGGAAATAAAGTTCGTCCGTCGTTTCGTACGGAGCGAGGCCGCGTGTGATCTCATGGTTCCCATCGGCGATGTCGACACGGAAAGAACCGTAGGCGTCGTGACCACTCTTCCCGGGCGTATGGTCCCACACGCGCCGACAGATTTTCGTGCGATACTCGGGCCAGTCCGAGTCGGCGGCACCCGGCAGCGAGAAGTGAAACGCGCCATTGGCGAAGTGTACGAGCGACAGCCCGCCCCCGGACTGCAAATACTTGACGAAGTTGTCGCGGGCTTGGGGGCTGAGCCCCGGCTTCTGCCAGTTGCAGTAGTTCAGCACGATCAGGTCAAAGCCGCTCAGGTCTGCGCTCGCCAGGAACTCAGGGTCCTCCTGCACCTTGACGGTAAAGCGTGGGTCGGCGCCCGTCAGGGCATCAACGATCACCGGCGTCGTCTCGCGCCACAGATGCGCCGGATGGTGATTGCCCGTGAGCAGCAGCGTGCGAATCGGTTTTGCGTCAGCGGCCACCTCAGGCAGTGTTGATTGAATACCACCAGCAGGCACTTCGGCGTGCGCCGTCCAGGTAATGGCGTTGAGCATCATCCGGCGAAAGTTTTCTACTTGCCAGTTGATGTGAAAATGTCCGCCCGAGAAGCCGAAGCCCCGTCCGCCATCGGCGCGCTCGACCGCGTA
>CAMFLN010000296.1 GCA_945957305.1 uncultured Planctomycetaceae bacterium
GGTCCGTGCGGTTTTGCATGTCTTCGGCAACAACTACTTTCGCCCGGCCTGGCGCGAATGGGGCGAGGGGGCCGCGGCGGCCCAAGTTGACCGCGCGGTCCGAAGCCTGCAGGTCGCCGGTGGCTTGCAGCCGCTGCTAAATGGTCTGCGACGTCAAGCAGAGGCACCAGCGAGGGAAGATGACGAAGCAGGTCAACAGCAAGGCGCCGATGCACGCGTGACGCTCACCTTGGTGGAGCGACTGGCTCAAGCATGGGACCGTATGCCGCAACAGGGCTCACCCGCCGAATGGGCGCGCGCGCTCGCGGCCTTGGCCGGGGTAACGGGTCTGACGCGCGATCTCGACCAGCGCGAACCTGATTCTCTGACGAGGCTCGATCAGGAAGCGTGGGACTTGTTGATGGAAGCCCTACATTCGGCGGAACGCTTGACGGGCACTCCGCAGGGGCCGTCAGAGCGGCTCGATATTCAGCAACTACTCGAGTTGTTGACAGACGTGATTCAGACGCAATGCTTGCGCCCGTCAACCGACGAAGTGGGCCGAGTTCGGGTATTGTCTGCGGCCAGTGCGCGCGCGTTATCGATTCCCTACCTGTTTTTCGCCGGCTTGTCCGAGCGATCGTTTCCTTCCCCAGCCCGATCGGACCGTCTGTACAGCGAGGCGGAGTATGAACGGCTGGCCGCAGAGGGCTTGCCGCTGGTTTTGCGGGCCGAAGCCAGCCAGGAAGAAATGCTGCTGTTTTATGAAGTAGTCACCCGCGCCAAACGGCACCTGTGCCTCAGCTTTCCCGGTTTGGATGAGAAAGGTCAGCCGCTGTTGGCGAGTCCCTATCTCTTGGAGCTGGAGCAAATTTGTGGTGAACGGGTCGCGCGGTTGAAGATTGAAGATTTGCGCCCGTTACCGAGCGACGGCTTGGCGGCCAGCGCCGTCGACGAGCGCGTACTCGGCGTGGCTCAGCTGGCCGGACTGATCAATGAGCAGCACCAGGAAGCAGGCGGGAGCGGTGCACGGCGCGGGGCTGCGGCCGCGGATCGTTCGCGCCGCCCAGACACGGCTTCACTCCTGGCGGGCATGGCGGCGCGTCCGACGACGAGGCCGGTGTATGAAAATATCGTGGCGGGCCTGGCGGCCCATGCCAGTCGCAGCGGACGCGATGAATTCGGGCCGTACGAAGGAATGCTGGACAGCGACACCGCGCGCGTGCGTCTGCAAGCACGCTTCGGCGGTGACATGCTGTGGAGCGCCAGTCGTTTGGAGTTGTATGGCAGTTGCCCCTTCAAGTTTTTCTTGTCGCAGGTTTTGCGGTTGAAGACGGTCGAGGACTTGTCGCTTTCGATCGACCCCTTGTCCCGCGGGTCGACGCTGCACGAGGTCTTGGCACGGGTCCATCTCGCTATGAACGCCGCGCATGGGCGCGCCGTATCGCCCGGACACCCGCAGGTCGCCACCCAGTTCCGCGAGGCGGTCGATCGCGAGTTGGCCGAGCTGCAGCAACTTGCCGATGAGCGCGCACAACCGTACCAAGCGGCGCTCGCCGAGATCGAAAGGCGCGTATTGGCGCAATGGTTGCATCATTACCCGGCCCAACATGCTGCTTACGACGATTTGTGGAAGGCGTTCGACAATCCGTTGGCGCCCGCCCATTTCGAAGTGTCGTTCGGCGAAGCCTCGCCGGGGGTCGATCAACTTTCCACGGCGCAACCGCTGGTGCTGACCGATGGGACGCGCACGGTCCGCGTGCGTGGGCGGATTGACCGTGTGGACTTGGGCCAGGTCGAGGGGCGCCCGGTGTTCAACGTGCTCGACTATAAAACCGGTAGCCGCCAACGTTATTCGCTCAAGGCCATCGATGCCGGAGAGGCTCTGCAGGTTTTCCTCTACGCGCTTGCGGCCGAGCAGTTGTTGGCCCGCGAGGGGCGCGTGCCCTGGGCTGCTGGGTATTGGTTTGTCGGCGACGATGGTTACCCGGCGAAGCAGTCGCTGCAAATGTACGAACTGCATGCCGGCGAAGTGCAGCCGACTCCCGAATGGCTGCTGTTGCGCAACAAAGATATTCAGCGCATTCTGGCCATGGTCGACAATCTGCGCGCGGGACGATTTCCGGTCGCCAGCCGCGACGAGCACTGCACCAGTTACTGTGACTTCAGTACCATTTGTCGCGTCAATCACGTACGCTCGACGGAGAAAACATGGGATCCGCAAGCGCCACAGGGTTGACCGCGCAGCAAAGTCTGGCAGTCACGACGCGCGATGTGTCGATCGCACTATCGGCCGGCGCGGGATGTGGAAAAACTCACGTGCTCGTCGAACGCTACCTTTCGCACCTCACGCCGGGTGGGGGCGTGGGAACCGAGCCGTCGACGGGCCTGGCGGGACTGATTGCCATCACGTTCACAGACCGCGCGGCGCGCGAGATGCGAGATCGCGTCCGCCGTAAATGCCGCGAACGCCTGCAAGCGGCGGGTGACGGCGAGGCGGATGCCTGGCTGGCTTTGTTGCGCGAGTTGGAAACGGCGCGCGTCAGCACAATTCACGCCTTCTGTGCTTCGCTGTTGCGCGCCCATGCGGTCGAGGCAGGACTTGATCCGCGTTTTCAGATCTTGCAGCCCGGCCAGTCGGCAACTCTCTTCGCCGAGCAGATGGACGACGAATTGCGCCGGCTGCTGGGCAATCGCGAAGAGGAACTGCTGACTTTGGCCGTCATGTTCGGGCTGGCGCCGCTGCGAGAAATGGTCCAGCATCTACTCGGTCGACGTCACGTCATCGATTTTGCGAAATGGCGCAACACGTCGTCCGAAAATCTTGTCGAGCGTTGGCAAGCGATCGAACAGGAACGCGTGGTGCCGGCGCTGCGCAAGGAATTCCGTACACTGCCCGAGGTGCATTCGCTCCGGAAAATCATCACGCATTGGCAGCCGGCGCACGCCAGGCTCATTGAGCGATTTGGGATCCTCAAAGATCAATTTGCGTCGCTCGACGGGGACGCAGAGTTCTTGCCGGCACTGGCGCATATTCGCGGCGCAGCGACGGTGCAGCATGTGCGTGAAAATCACTGGTACAGCCCCGAGGTCTACCAGGAATTTCGCGAGTCGGCGGCCCGCCTCCGTGAGTGGATTGATAATCGCCTGAAGTGCCTGGGCGTTACGCGCAAGTCAAGCATTGCCAGTGCCGTGGCCGGGCTGGCGTTATTGCGGGTCGCCGAGCCGATTATTGACGCCTACGAAGCGCGGAAGCGCGAGCTCGGGATGCTCGATTTTGATGACCTGTTGCGGCGGGCCAGGGACCTCTTGACCGGTGGTCACGGTGCGTTGCTGCGCAAGCGTCTGTCATCGCAACTGGTATTGCTCTTGGTGGACGAGTTCCAGGACACCGACCCTTTGCAAGTCGAACTGGTGAAAATCCTCTGCGGTGATCAGCTGCATGCGGGAAAGTTATTTTTCGTCGGGGACGCGAAACAGTCGATCTATCGCTTTCGACATGCCGACCCGCGTGTATTTCGTGACCTGCAGGCCGAGATCCCGGCGACGGGGCGGATGCCGCTTACACTGAACTTTCGCAGTCAGCCGGGGGTGCTGGAATTCGTCAACGCATTGTTTTGCGAACGGCTAGGGCCCCACTATGAAGCGCTCGAGGCCAGTCGGCCGCGGCTTTCCGCAGGGCCGTCGATCGAATTCCTCTGGGCAACCGTGCCCGGCGACAGCACGGAAAAAATAACTGCCGAGGCGCTCCGCCGCCAGGAAGCCGATTGGATCGCCCGCCGGCTGGCGAACCTGCTGGCCGAGGGCGTAGTGCAGGTGCAAGACAAAAAGTCCGGCGCGAGCCGCGCGGTTCAGCCTGGCGATGTGGCACTGCTGTTTCGTGCGCTTTCGGACGTGCGCTTTTATGAGGAAGCGCTGCGTCGTTACCAGATCCCGTATTACCTGGTCGGCGGCGGTGCGTTTTATGCGCAACAGGAAGTTTTCGATCTGTTGAACCTTTTGCAATCGCTGGACCGCCCCGGCGACGAGGTGAGCCTGGCGGGCGTATTGCGTAGCCCCTATTTTTCACTCACGGATGAAAGCCTGTTTTGGCTGGCAGAGCATCCTGGCGGCTTGAGCGCGGGGCTCTTCGCCGAGGCACTGCCAAAGGGAATCGCCGCGGAGCAGCGGGACCGCGTCCGTTTCGCCGCCGAGACTCTGAGGTATTTGCGCTCGCGAAAGGATCGTTTGCCGATTGCCGCCCTCATTCGCGAGGCTCTGGCCAAAACCGGCTACGACGCCTTGCTCGTGGCCGAGTTTCTCGGCGAAAGAAAGCTGGCCAACTTGCGCAAGTTGATCGATCAGGCGCGCAGTTTCGACGATGCCGGCATCTTTACCTTGTCCGACTTCATTCACGAACTGGCCGAATTCATCGCCCGGCAACCGGACGAGCCCCCAGCCCCTGTTGAGTTGGAATCCAGCACCGTCGTCCGGCTGATGACGATTCATCAATCCAAGGGACTCGAATTTCCGGTGGTTGTCGTTCCGGATTTGGACCGTGCGAAGCGGGGGCATCATACGGCCGTGGCATTCGAGCCGGAGCTGGGGCCTCTGGTGCGCGCCCGCGACAATCTCCAGGAAGATCGACCGTGCGGCTTGGATCTATATCGGTTGCTCGAAGCACAGGAAGAGGCCGACGAGGGGATCCGCCTGCTGTACGTGGCAACGACCCGCGCCGCGGACTATCTCATCCTGTCGGCCGGTTTGAAGGATCTTGATCAGCCCGGGAGTCATTGGATGCAACTCCTGGCGCAACGCTTCGATTTGCGCACCGGGGATTTCTTAGCGGCGTTACCTGAGAGTTTTACACGCCCCAAGATTCGAACCACGCTCGAACAACCCCCGGCGCCGCTCTCGGTCGGTCCCGAGGCGCGGCGTATCGATTGGAGCAAACAACTGGCAGCGTTGCGCGAACATTCCAGCGTTCTTCCGACCTCGGTTTCTCGCTGGGTCGAGCCGATTGCGCCGGATCGCGCGGCACGTGCGGTCTTTTCCTTTTCACGCTTAGCTGATGATTTCGAGGCGGTTCCTTCCTCGGGATCCGAGGTCGTGACCGAGCGATGCGCAGAGGAGCCCACGAGCGATGCCACTGGGCTGGGAGTTTTAACTCACGAAGTTTTCGCGCGGATTGATTTTGCGAATCCAGGCGACATCGAACAGAGTTGCCGGCAGGTACTCGCTCGCCAGTACTCTGCGACCACGGTGGCGCCGGAAACGGCCGCGGCAATGATCGATCGCTTTTTGCGTTCCAGTCGCGGGGATGCTCTGCGGTCAGCCGGCAAGGTGCACCGCGAATTGGAATTCCTGTTGCGCTGGCCGCCGGGCGGGGCAGGGGAGGGGACCATGATCCAGGGTTTCATCGATTGCCTGTATCAAGACACAGC
>CAMFLN010000297.1 GCA_945957305.1 uncultured Planctomycetaceae bacterium
GCTCGGGATAGACAAACGGGGCGACAAAGCCGCCGCTGGCCGCGTCGACATGGATCGGAATGTCCCAGCCGTGCTGCCGTTTGAGCTGCTTTAATAGCTTGTCGATCGCGCCGATTTCATCGATCTGCCCGGTGAACGTGGTCCCTAGCACGCAACCGACCGCGATCGTGTTCTCGTCGATGTGCGGCAGCGCTCGCTCGGCCGTGAGAATATGGCAATCCGGCGTCATAGGGACGATGCGCGACTCGACGTCGAAGTAAAGCGCAAACTTTTCCCAACAGGTATGCACATCCGCGCCGAAGACGACGTTCGGCCGCTCGGCCGATTTGCCCGCAGCTTGCCGCGCCTTGCGCCACGACCATTTGTGCGCAAGCAGCGCGAGCATAATGGCCTCGCTCGATCCGACCGTCGCCGTGCCCATGGGCCGGGCGTCGCGCGGGGCGTGGAACAGTCGCGCCAGCATGCTGATGACGCGCTGGTGAATCTCGTCAGTTTGCGGATACTCGTCCTGATCGATCAGGTTCTTGTTGGCTGTATCAGCAAGAATGCGATCGGCCTCGGGCTCCATCCACGTCGTGACGAAACTCGCCAGGTTCATCACGGGATTTCCATCGAGATTCATCTCGTCGCGAACCAGCTGGTGCGCCACGGCCGCCGGCAATCCCTCGGCCGGTAATTCATATTTGGGAATCGGCCGGGCGAAGCTGCGCGACGCGTATGCCGGGGCGAGAGTTTCGTCGCTCGTATGTTTGGCGGGGCGCATCGTCTAAATCTCGGGCTTAAAGGGAACCTGAGTGACCGTGCCGTTTTCGACCACCAACGCCGTCGCTTCCGGAATCTTCTCCCAGTGCGCACTCACGGCGTCGAGCGGCTCGGACAAGATCAGTACACCGTCCTTAGGCAGCTGTTCTGTCTTGCCGCCCACTTCTTGCAATGCATGCAGGTGGCGGCTGTGATACAGACTCGGGGAACGATGGCTCGTTGAGTATCGCACGGCAAACACACGTTTGCCGTCGGCAACGGCAAGCGTCATGTACAGCCCGTCTTTGATGTGATGCGCGCGGCGAACTTGCTCGACTGTGCCAGCCATGCGTGCCAGAGCGCGTAGTGGGTTGTCAGCCAATCCATACGTCAGCGCGAGGTAAAACATCGTCTCGCTGTCGGTCGTTCCGCGCAAACTGGAAAAAAGCCCGGGCGAGATCGCCAGTTGCAAATCGCGGCGCAAATGCTCGAAGCCACCGATTTCACCATTGTGCTGAAACAGCCACCGCTCGTGCCGAAAAGGGTGGCAATTCGTGCGTTGAATGGCCGTACCGCTGGCAGCACGCACGTGCGCCAGAATCATGTGCGAATGGACCTGCGCGGCGAGACTCTGCAAATTTTCGTCGTTCCAGGCCGGCTGCGTGTCGTGATACACGCCCGGCCAGGGGCGACTGCCATACCACGCCAGTCCAAATCCATCGCCGTTGAGCGTGTAGATCGAACGTTGCGCGTGTTGGCTTTGGTCAACCAATGAATAACGCGGCTTGAACAGCAGAGCATCCGCATAGATGGGCGACCCGGTGTAGCACAGCCAGCGGCACATGAGGTTCACCGAAAATGCGGGAAAATGCAGAATGATGAATGCAAAATGATGAACCCGCAGGAAGATCGCCCGTGGCGTTCTTTCCGGTTCAACACCGATCCCGAGGCGCTCACCCTTTTTTCAAGAACCGTATGCACACCGGCTTCGGTATCTCAATGCTGTGCCCGGTCGGCGTCAGCTTGCCTGTGTTGGCATCAATGCGAAAGACATGGATCGAATCCGAATCTTGATTCGCGGCCAGCAGGAATTTCCCGTCTGGGTCGATGTTGAAATTGCGCGGCGTTTTGCCGCCTGTCGGTTGATGGCCGATCGGGCGGAGGCTGCCGGTGGCCTGGTCCACTGCAAAGATCGCAATGCTGTCATGCCCGCGGTTTGAGCCATAGACAAACTTTCCCGAGGGATGAACACGAATCTCGGCGGTCGTGTTACTGCCGGCAAAATTGGCCGGCAATGTACTGACCGTCGCGGGCGAAGTCGCCAACGTTTTCAACACACCGCGTTCCGCATCATAGGTGAACGCTGTGATCGTCGATTTCATTTCGTTGATCACATAGGCGTAATTGCCGCTGGGATGAAAGACGAAATGCCGCGGTCCCGAACCGGGTTCCACGCTGACCGACGGCGGGTCGTTGGGGGTCAACGTTCCCTGGGCGGGATCGAAGCGATAGATTATCACCTTGTCCGTGCCCAGGTCGGCGACGAACGCAAAACGATTCGCGGCGTCGAGATTGATCGAGTGCGGGTGCGGCGCTTCTTGCCGCCCCTGGTCGACGCTCGATCCGGTGTGACGTACGGAGCTCGACGCGGGGGCCAGCTTTCCGTCAGTGCCGATCGGCAGTACGGCCGCTGTGGCGCCGCCGTAGTTTGCGACCAGCACGTTCTTTCCCTGCCGATCGACGACCAAGTGGCACGGTCCAGCGCTGGTCGATGATTGATGGTTGAGCGGAGCGAGCTTGCCCGTCACTGGATCGAGCGTAAAGGAAGTTACCGCGCCGGTGTTGCTGTCCTTGTAGTCCGCCACTTCGCTGACGGCGTAAAGAAACTTGTGATTCGGATGCAAGGCAACGAACGATGGTCCTTTGACGTTGCCGCTGGCGGCTAGTTTCTTGAGTTCGCCTGTCGCGAGATCGAGCTCGCATGTGTAAACACCCTGGTCGGCTCCACTGGTGTAAGTTCCGACGAAGACGAGCATCTTATCATTATCCTTGTGGTCGGCCGCCCGCGACGGCCCGCACACCGCAAATCCACACAGCAAATACAACACAAATAACAGGGCAAATCGCAGGACATGACGGCGCTGCATGGGGCAAATCCTCGCGGCAAAGGTCAGACAATGTCGCCGGTAGTCTAACACGCGCGCACGGCTTCGCCAAACCGAAGCGCTGCCACCAAATGTGCCGCAAGCGGACAGCTTCAATAACAGCGGGCGCTCGAGACAATCAGCGCCGCGCCCACAGTGTGAGGAGCAGCACGCCCGCGAGCGCCAGCAACCACGTCGCCGGCTCAGGCACGGCGGTGACTGTGAGCGAATAGACGCCGTCTAGCAGTTGCGTCGAGTACTGAAACCGCTCAGGAGCGTCCAAGACCGAAATCCCCAATTGCTCGATCGTGAAAGCGCGGGCCGCCGAAATCAGGATGTATTGCTGACCGACATGCAGCGGAAAGCGGTCTGCGAAAAGGAAGTTCAACGTAAGCGTTCCGCTCAGTGCGACATTGCCCGCCACTTCCATGGTCCGCACGCTATTGTAGGGAGCACCTACGAGGGACATGGAAAGCGAACCAAGTGCGGTCTGAGTAAAGTCCCCCTGGATCTTGAAGGTGTCCGCGTAGTCGGTCGGCGCGACCGAGATGGCGCCTCCCGAGTTGACCAGACTTCCCAGAATCGAACCGGCACCATGCAGCACACCGCCCGGTTCCACATTGAGAACGGCTGCCGTCGCGGGATCGGCCACCAAAGAGAACGCTCGCTCCGTCGCTCCACTCGCCAGGGGACCGATGTTGACGATCCCGCCACCGCTCAAGTCGACGCTTGCCGTGGGCTCAATCTGCATCCAGGGAGTATTCACCTGAGAACTGCCGCTGACGCTAAGACTGCCGGCAATCTCGATACCAGCGGACGAAGTGACGGCGCCGCCGGTCGTCACCTCCAGCAAACCATTGGTCCCGACGGTCAGGCCACTTGCGTTCCACTGCGACCCGTCGCCATCGACGTAAACAACTGCCGGCGAAAGGCTGGCATCCTCGCCCACCCACGAATAGCCCTCAGCGGTGTAAATAGCGGCGTGCTTGATCGATAACGAGCCCGCGTTGATTGTGGTCGCTTGGGCGACCGTGGCCGTCGTGCTGCCACCGTCGAGCGTAAAATCCCCCGAGTCCATGGTGAGGGAGTTGGCTGTGAAAGTGGCTGCCGTTTTCACGGTCAGCGACGCTGTGGGCGAACCTGCTTGCGTCCCCAGTTCGACATCCCCTCCGGACAGCGCGGTTTCGCTGCCACTGAGCGTGACGGTTCCGGTGGAGTTGCCGGCTCTGCCCACACGTAGCGCGGGGGTCGACGCCGTGGCGCCGGCGGAGAGCGTTAGCTCGCCGTTTCCGTCCACGTTGATCGATTTTAGCGCTGTCAGTTGGGTGCCTGCGCCGTCGAGGGTGTAGACGCCGCTGACGCCTCCGCCGATATAAACATTGTTGGCCGAGGCGGTGGCCGCCGCCGTTTGTGCGAAGGTTGCGCTACCCGTCGCTCCGACCGATAAACGATCGCCGCTATCCAGACGCGATTCGCCGCCGTCGAGCTTAACGCTACTTTTCGCGTCTGCTGAAGCCGATATCGTGACGGCAGCTAACGTCGCCGTCGCGCCCGCGCTGATGGTCAGCGAGCCGTTGCCCTTGTTTCCCAGCACGAGACTTGCGGCGACTAGCTCGGAGCCGGAACCACTAATGCTGATCGAGCCGTCAGCGCCTGCTTGATTGCCCGCCGTGACGGTCGCAGTAGGAGCAAGCAGTTTACCGGCGGTGGTAATGAACATTTCCCCCTTGCCGGCATCACCGATCGTCAGAGCGCCTGTTCCCAGCTGACCGACGCTTTGCGGCCCAACGGCAATCAACGAGTCGCTACCGGCCACGGTGACTGTTCCCTGCGATCCGGTCGTGCTGGCCAGCGCAAGTGTCTGCGTCGCGAACTGGGCAGCGTTTTTCACCGTTAATGTGCCAACTCCGCCTTCCCCGACAGTCAACTGGGTGTCGTGCCAGGCCGCGACACTTCCATCGAGAGTGACGGATGCCGTGCTGCCAATCGCGTAGGCAATAGAGTCCTGACCAGCGCCGCCGGTCGAATTGACCTCGCCATTTTGCAAGGTCCAGTTGGCGACATCGGTGGCTGAATTTCCCAAGCTGATCAGCGGCGCATTCGCTCCGGTAAGCAGCACCGTGTTGCCGCGCAAATCCGTCGTCACCGCGTCCTGATTGATGCGCAAGTAGGCAAATTCGATCGGGGTCGGCGGTGCGGGAAAAAGCACTGTATGGCCGGCCGACCCTAAATCGAAGATGGCGGTATCCCCCAACGTCGGAACACCGTGAGGAGTCCAATTCGCGGCGTCGCCAAATTCGCCCGCTTGGGGGTTATTCCAGTGGTAGTCCGCGGCCGAACTCTCCCGAGGCACAACAGCGCCCCAGGAAGCAACGTTCAAAAGAAAGGCGAAAATCAGGCGTGGCAGAGGCCTGCGTCGCAGAAGAATAAATGCAAGGTGCATGCAAGATGTGTTCGAAAGTCCGTCCGTGAAGTCGAATCAAAAGGTGGCTAATCCATGCGAGTGGCATCGGCG
>CAMFLN010000298.1 GCA_945957305.1 uncultured Planctomycetaceae bacterium
TCCGGGAAACCGATCATGAAACCGGCCACAGTACGAATTCCCAAACCACGACAGAGCGTGACAAAGTCACGTTGCTTGTCGTCACGGATCGGTGCACGCTTGTAAGTCTTCAGCGTTCCTTCGTCAGGTGTTTCGATCCCCACCGTGATCGCGGTCAAACCGACGGCCCGCAACATCCGCAGAGTCTCGGGGCGCAACAGGTCGATGCGACTTTCGATCGAGAACTCGACCTTCCGCGGCAGCTTGCCTATCAATTCGGCCAGGCGCACGACCCGTTTGCGGTCGAGGCCAAACAGCGGATCGCGAAATTTGAAGGAGCGAAAGCCGTACTTCTGAATGCCGACGCGCATTTCTTCAAACACGCTTTCGGGTGTGCGAAAACGCGTGGCATTTTCCACGATGATGTAAGGGCAATAGTTGCAGGTAAAGGTGCAGCCGCGGCTTTGCTGAATCAAGCCGGTGGGAAACTTGGTGAAGTCGTAGGCGATCTTGAACTTCGCCGGATCGAACGGGGTCCAATCCGGGAACGGCAAATGGTCCAGGTCGCGCACGCTCCCCACGTCGACCACGCGCGTCGTGGCCGACAGCACATCGTCCAGCTTCCACAGCAGCCGCTCTGCTTCGCCGCGAACGATCGTCACTTCCAGTTCGTCAAAGGCCTCGGGCAGGGCGTAGGCCACGAGCCCGATGACCAGCACCTTGGCCCGTGGATTCTTGCTCAGCACCTCGCGCATCGCGGCGATTTCGAGGTGCAACGTGATCAACGACGGGTTGAAGATATACACGTCCGCGCCGCTGGGAACATTGTCTTCCGCGTATTCGACCGAGTGTCCCAACTGGCGAAAGATCCCTGCCAGATAGGCGAAGTTCAAAGCCACGGGCCGACGGTCGCGCTTGTAGGCCCAGCGAATAACCTGCCCGCGAAATCCGCCGTAGCCGTGATACTGACCGACGCCGAAGCCGCCGGCGAAATCCTTCGCGACGTCAAGTTTGCGGGTATCCCATAGGACAACATGCATGGCCGATTCTCCGGCTTACAGGAACTTCTTGAGTTGTTGCCGCGGCTGTGCGTGAAACATGTCAAACACCTCTTGTGCTTGATCGATACGCACGCCGTGGGGGAGTTCGAAGCGCGGCGGATTCAGCAGTTGAATTCGGCCGCCTTGATAAATGCGATAGGTATTGCCGCGCCACGTGATACGCGTGCCGATCGCGGCCGACAGCATCACGGCCGCGTTGATCAGTGCGGTGAAGGGCACGCACCAGGCGTCAAACAGCGTCGCGGCGGCCAAGGTGCGAAAGCGGTCCCCGAGATAGATTCGAGCCGTTGAGCGGCGCAGGTATCCGCGTCCGACATTAATGGCGTACCAGGCAACGCAAAACAGAGCCGGCATCCACGTCCACGGCGCGCCGTGGCTGGCGCCATATACGAGCGCCACGACTCCGCCCCAGAAGGCCAACGCCGTTGTGACGATTGCGGCGAAGCCGATGCACCAGGTGCGCAGCGCGTAAGTACGGCCGATGACGTACTGTCGCCGCAAGAATTCGAGCATCTGTCCGAAGTTCAATTCCAGCGGCGAAGGAAGCATACAGGCCGGTTCGAATTCGACACGCATCCGGGCCGCGCGCAAAACGCGCGATGCCACCAGGTCGTCGCTGAGTGTGCCCCGCCAGGCGGCGCGCAACCCGCATTCTTCGAATTTGTCGCGTCGTATGGCCCACGAACCGCCCCATACCAGCCCTCGCGAATCAGCGCGATACATCACCGCGGCGCATGCGTTAATCGCGTACTGCACATAAGCCGCCAGCGACGGGCGAGTGGGCACAAACCAGCGATAACCGGTGGCCGCCGCGGCGCCCGGAGCGTCGAGGCGTTGCACGAGCGAGCGCAGCCACGCGGAATGCGGGCGCGCGTCGGAATCGACAAAAGCGAGGATCTCGACGTCCGCCGGCAAATTGGCCGTGCCGGCCATCAAGTTGTGAACTTTCTGTCCGGTGTCCGTGGCCCGGCCGGCGACCAACAAGTTCACCGGCACGCGTGCGCTTTGCCGCATCAGCCCACGAATGGTCTCGCAAGCCGGATCGTCAGCGCTTTCGACCAGAAAGACGACCTCGTAGTTGGGATAATCCTGTTCCAGCAGGGGGCGTAGATTGTCCGCCAAGCCATGATCGATCCCTTTGCAGGGCGCGAGCAACCTTACGCGCATGGAAAGGGGGGCCGTGCGCGCGTTCCGCAATCGACTGCGGGCAAAGCGGCGGTGCTCGTAAGTTTGCAGGCCGAGTAATAGGGCCTGCGCCGCTGCGCCGACCGCCATTATCAGCCAGGCAAACAACCACGGACTCATCAGTTCCCGGACCTTCCTTGGCGTGGGACTAGAGTGGACTCTCGACGGCAATCACGCGTTACCCTGCCGGTGGGCGTTTCGCGCGGAGCGGCAAGATACCTGCATTCGGGGCAGCGGGTCAATCGAGCCGCTCGCTGGCAATCCTTGCTAGCAGCGCCCCGGCAAACCTTCCGCAAACGGCACAATCGCTGCTCCTGCCCAATCGGCCATATGAGTCGGGCAACTTAAGGCGAAACCTATTCAGGGGCGCCAGAATGCGGAAATCCGTCGGCCGACGAGCGCGGTAAATCGACCCCGGAAACGAAAAGGCACGACGGTTTTACGTAACATTTTTCAACGGCAGGCGAGCCCCCCAAGTGGAAGCAGTCCCGCGAGGCCTCCGTCGCATGGCCGAAAACATGTGCTTTCGAAGCACTGCCGACTGTCCAGAATGAGAATACTGTGAAAGTTGCCCCCGGTTCTTGTAAACCGCGCACAGCGCGGTCAATTTAGTGGCGTTGGTCGGCCCGGAAACCGGTGTGCGACGGAATCATGCCCAGTCGACCCTGACTGCTTGTTCCATTGACATGGATCATTCCTGGAGGCAGCAATGGCGTCACTTCGCAAAACCTTCGCACAGCTCGAAAAAGTTGGCGCAGCAAGTCGGTGCCGTGGGCGGTTCTTGATCTTCGTTATCGCCAGCTGGGGCTGCATAGCTCACACCGACGTTTGCCAAGGGCAGGTCTTCGTTCCCTCTTGGAACAGCAACGTCTTGGGCGCGTTCGGCTTGTCCGGTGGGACGATCAATTCGGCGCTGGTGGACTACCCTAATTTGAATGCTCCCTGGTCCATAGCGACCGACGGCAACCTTTTGTATGTGACGAATTACAATTACGGCACTGTCGGCTCGTATAAAAAGGATGGGACGCCTGTAAACCCGTCGCTGATCACGGGGTTGGCGTCACCCACCGCAATTGCAGTCGCCGACGGGGCCATCTACGTCGAGAGCATCACGACGGGAGTCGTCGGCAAATACTCGACCAGTGGAGCCACGATCAACGCTTCGCTGCTGAGCTTTGGCGCAAATGATGCCCTGGGCCTGGCTGTCTCGGGCAGCAACCTTTATGTCCAGGACAGCGTCCACAACCGGGTCGGAAAATACACGACCTCCGGTAGCGTCGTGAATGCGTCACTGATCACCGGAACGAGCTTGTTTGCGATCGCAGTCGACGGCAACGATCTCTATGTCTCCAATGGCCCCTCGAGAGTGGGCAAATACACGACCGACGGCGCCACGGTGAATTTCTCCCTGGTCACAGGGCTCAATTTTCCTGAAGCGCTCTCCGTCAGCGGCAACAATTTGTTTGTCCTCAATGCAGGCGCCACCGGCGCGGGCTACGTCGGTAAATACACCACTGCCGGCGCGACGGTTTACTCCAATATGATCTCTGGGTTCTATTATCCCGCGGGATTAGCGGTGATTGCACCGCTCTCGGGCGATGTCAATTACGACTACATCGTCAATGGACAGGATATCGCCCAAGTCGCCAGCAATTGGCTAAAAACAGGGCCCAACCTGGCCGACGCCAATGGCGACGGCATCGTCAACGGCCAAGACGTCGCGCTCATGGCTTCGAATTGGCTGGCTTACAACGGACCTGGACTGGGCAACAGCAACGCCGTACCGGAACCAAGTACCAGCGTCTTGTTAGTTCTCGGCGCCACAACATTGGCGGTGATCAAGCGGTGGCGGCGGGAAAGGTAATCAGTAGTCCGTTGCCGATAGCTAGTAGTCAGTAAAGGACTTCTCTCTAGCTACTGTCTACCGACTACTACTTCCTAGAAATACCCAATCTCGGGCGTCAGCTGGACTTTGCTGCGGGTAAACGTGCCGCTGCCGCGGCCGATTTCTTTGCCTTGCGTGTCGCAGACAACGCTTTCCGCGATAAAGAAACTGCGCGCCGCATGGACGACCTTGCCATGGGCGTGCATGGCCCCGTCGGCGATGGGGCCGGTCAGGTACGTGGTGAAGGTGACCGTGAGCATAAACACGTCGTTGACCAGAGAGTTGACCGCAAAAAAAGCCGCGTCATCAAGGGCTTTAAAATAGACGGAACCATGCGCGGAACTGCCCGAGTGATAAAACCGCCGATCGATGGGAATAACCAACTCGGCCGTGCCGTGCGCTATCGACAGGCGCGGAGCGTAAAAATCGTTGCCGGGGGCGCGCAGGTACATGCGCTCGAGTTTGCGATAGTGCTCTTCCTGGGACATTGATTGTCGACCTTTTGTAATCAGCCAATCAGGGGCGGTCACTCAAGCCGGCTGCGGCAACAGGCAATTCGCGGCGGTCAACGTCTGGGCGGAGGCAGGCAACAATCCGTCGGACAGGCGTCGTGCGATGGTCCGAGCGCGCCGAGAGCGCGACGCGGACGGCCCGCTTCAAGTCGCTCTAACACCAACTCGCGAATCATGGCGACGAACTTCGGATCGGCGCCAGCTGTGCCGGCGCGCACCATGTTCAAGCCGATTTCGGTACTGATGCTCTGCGCTTCGAGGTCCAGATCGTAGGCAACTTCCAAATGATCCGAAATGAACCCAATCGGCACGACCACGACGTCGCGGACACCCTGGCTATGCAATTCGCGCAGCGCGTCACCGATATCGGGTTCGAGCCAGGGTTGGCTGGGGGGACCGCTGCGGCTTTGCCAGGCCAGCCACCAGGCATGTCCCGGAAAAGCTTCGCTTACCAGGCGGCTAGTTTCGCGCAGCTGCTCCTCGTAGCGGCTGGACTGCGCCATCCCGAGCGGAATACTGTGCGCGGTAAACACCAGAAAAGTGCAGGCACGCCTTTCTGCCGGGACCTGGGCCAGCGCGGTGGCCGTGCGCTCGATCATCACTTCGATGAAGAGCGGATGGTTAAAAAACACGCGTAGCTTATCGATCCGCGGCGCCTCGGGACCTACCTCGCGCTGCGCCGCCTCGATGTTTTCGCGATATTGCCGGCACCCCGAATACGAGCTGTACGCCGAGGTGAAGAACGCCAACGCGCGGCGAATTCCGTCC
>CAMFLN010000299.1 GCA_945957305.1 uncultured Planctomycetaceae bacterium
ATCGACGATCGCCGGGGCTGGCTGTAGCCCGGTTCTTTCCTTGTGCGCGATATACCACTCGGCCTTGGCACTTGGTAAAGGGGTGGGCTCCGCGACATTGAGTACGGTCCCAGGTCCCAGGTACGGCTCATAAAAGCGCACAGTCAAATACGTCCGCATATGGTCTACGTCGATCTCGCCATCCGGCGCTGTCGACGCTTCCTGCATAAATCGCAGCGCGGCAAGGTACTGTCCGCGACGGTCGCCAGAAAACTCCCGCAACCTCCAAAAGTTTCCCAGCAAGATCACGGCGACAATAATCGGCGCCGCAATGGCCCCCCGATTGTCGAGGCGCCACAATCGCCCGAGCAAATAGCTCAGTAGGAGCAGCAGAAACAAGGCATTGAGATAGAAGTAGCGTACGAAGAGCCCGGAACTTGGCTGGCTGACGAGCAGGAACAGGGGCGACACAAAGATCGTGAGCGTAAAGAAAATCCACAGGTCCGAACCGGCGGACCACAGCGAGGCAATGGCCGCGACGCCGGCCACCGCGGCCAGCAGTGCAATAGTGACTTGATCCGCCGAGAAATCGAGCGGACCGCCGACGGTCAACGACAAAGTCTTGGTCAGGACTGCGCCGAGGTCGACAGAATCCCCTCCGCCGATTTCCATCCCGCGCAGACTGACCGCGTAAAATGCGACCAGGAATATGCAGGGGACAACGTGACAGGCGACCATCGTCCGCAGCACGGCTCGCCAGGGTGCTGAGCTGCGTCGCGTGTGTACGAGCGACCAACCTCCTGCCCCTAAATAAAAGTACGCAAACGTCAAATGTGACAAAAACCCGAGCGCAATGAGCAGCCAAAACGAAATCAGCCACGCCCGGCGCGAGGATTGCAGATATCGTTCCAGGGCCAGAAAGCTCGCCAGCGCAAGCATGCCGACCAGGGCGTAGCCACGCGCTTCGGAACTGTAAATCACCAGCACGTAAGAGCCGGCGGTCAGTACGGCGGCCAGGAACATAGAGAGCAATCCCCACCTGCGCGCAAAAACCGCGGACAGCACCATCGTGGCCAGCCCCGCCAACAACGAGGGGACGCGAAACGCGATCAACTGCTGCTGATAACCCAGCAGGTACATCCACAGCGTCATCAGATGATGATTGTTGTCGTGATGAATTTGCGTGAAGATCCCGACGGCAGACTTCACTTGTAATGACAGCGCGTACGACCAGATCTCGTCCAGCCAGAGGTCCCCCTGGGCCGCCCAAAAACGCAGCATGGCGCCAGCCAGAATCACCAGGCCGATCGCCGCGTACCAGCCGGTCGGGTTGCGTGTAACGGGCGCGTGCGAGTGACTTTCTTGATCTGCGATGCTCATGCGCCGAGTTACTGCGACGGGGTGTGCCGTGGGCCGCGCATCGTCGTGCGATGATAGACGGCAAAATGAGCCCCGGATAAGCCCGCGTAAGGAAACACTTTCTCCAGGGCAAAAGCCTCGCGGCCCTTTGAGTCGAGAATCACCCCCTTCGGATGATAGTCCCGGTCCTGACTATTCAGAATGACCCATTCTGGCTCGACGGGCATCTCAGGCACGATCGTATGGATATGAAAGTGATGCTCGCCCGGGACATACGGAGCGTAAAACTCGGTGTACAGCCGATAACTGAATTCGGCATCGCCCGAGATGTTGACGTCGGTTCCGGTCGAATTCTCGGCCATATAGGTCAAAGCATCGAGATAATGCCCTCGCCCCACGCGCAGGAACTCACGCGTTAGCTCGACGTTGAGCAACACAAATATGCCAGCGACTGCGAGGGCGGCAAAGCGCGCAAGTCTTGACGCCACGACCATCTTGCCAAGAACGTAGCTCCACAGCACTAGGAGAAACAGGATATTCAGGTAGAAGTAACGCTCGTGCAGCACCGGGGGCCGTCGCGCGGTGAGCAACACCGCCGGAGCGATAAGAAAGCCGACGGCGAAGAACACCCACAGGTCGGACTTCTCGCGCGCGAGTAGCAGCAACCCCGCCAGCGTGGCGGCCGTGCCCAGTGCGATGCCGGCCACGACGAGCGGCGTCACCTGTTCGTAGGTGCCAACGGCCAAGGACGCAGCCTCGCGCACGACATGCTGCATATCGAATGGATCGCCGCCGCCGAATTGCATGACCCGAATATCGATCAAGTACAGCGCCGCGATAAAGGCGAGGGGAATCAGATGTAGCTGTGCACATCGCCCCACGAATTTATCGGGCGACGGGACCGTGCGCCACAAGCGTACCACTGACCAGGCGATCGCTCCCAGGTAAAACTCGACGAAGGTCAGGTGCGACAGTACGCCCAGGATCGTGGCCGCGCCAAACAGTAACCCCATCACCACCGTCGGCGTTTGCAGAAACCGATCCAGGGCCAAGAATGCCAACAGTGCGAAGCAGCCGGCCAGCGCGTACCCCCGAGCTTCGGACGAATAAAAAATCAGGAAGAAGGAAGCCGCGGTGAGCACAGCCGCCAGCAGCGAGGTCGTGATCCCCCAGCGTCGGGCCATTCGCGCTGTCAGCGCTACGGTCGCCACGCCCGCAATCACTGAAGGCAAGCGATACAAAAACCAATTTCGCTGCGGCGCGATCGTGAACATCCACAACGTCATCAGGTAATGGTTGTTGTCGTGATGCGCGGTGAAAATATCACGTGGCGAATGCAAGTTGCGTCCGAAGGAAAGCAACGTCCAGATTTCGTCGAGCCAGAACTCGTCTTGCGCCGCCCACAAGCGCACGCCCGCCGCCGCCACGAGCACCGCGCCCAGGGCCAGGCTGCATATCCCTCCGCTTTTCGGGCGAGAAACCGCCGGACTGTGGTCTACGTCGCCCCGCGCGCCGCTGGTCGCTGATCGGGGTTCATCAGTCGCATTGCGCCGGCCCATCAGAGATACCTTTGCACACCTTTGCGGAACTATTGCTGGCCGGACTCGCTGCGACGCGCGGCACTTGGACTCGCTGAAGGAGTACTGTCGGCATGGTCCACACACGCCGCGATGCCGCCGCCGGCAAGGGCAGCGCGAAATTCGTCTGGCAGCGGCGTCTTGGTCAGCCGCTGGGCATCGACCAGCACATAGATCGTCTCGGCGGTCGCCAGAATAAGATCTTCGCCAGCCCGGCGGAACTCGACGCCCAGCGAAAAAGACGTATTACCCTGGTGCCGGGGAATAACCGAGATTTCCAGGGTCTCATCAAATCGCGCAGGGGATTTCCATTCGATTGTTTGCTTGACGAGTTGGTAATCGAGCGGCCCGTTGACCAGCAGTTTGGCAAAGCCCAGCGAACGCAGGAATTCGAGGACCGCTAGATCGATGTAATGACCATAGTGCACATTGAAGACGACTTTTTGTGCGTCACATTCGCCGTAGCGGACGCGCAAGTAATAGCGGAAGGGAGTAGTCATCGGTACCATTCTGGGCGAAAGAGACCAGTTGCGCATAAGCGAACTGCGATTTTCCGCTCCATCCTTGACCGGCTCGGAGCAAAATACCAGCCCTGCAGAGCGGCATTATTTTTTCGTTGGCGGTGCATGATACGGCACTCCTTGTCGATACGACGCCAGCCGACTTTCAATCTCCAGAGCCAGATTTGCATCACCTGACTCACGAGCACGGGTGACGGCGCGCTCTGCGACTTCGGTCGCCCGTTTGTAATCTCCCGTTTCGGCCAGCGCGGCGGCCCAGGTATCGAGCAGGTGCGGTTCGGCGTCGTTCATCATGTGCGACAATCGCTCGGCGAGGGCAACCGCTTCGCGACCGTTGCGCAATTCGCCATCCGGCGTAGTCGCCAGCAGCCATGCCAGGCGGTTACCTGCCGCGATCAGGCCTGGGTCGAGTGTGAGGGCCGCACGTAGCTCCGGGATCGCCTCGGCGACATGTCCTTGCGCTTCCAGAACTGTCGCCAGATCGGCGTGCGGCGCCGCTGTCCCTGGTTGGCGTTCCACGGCAGCGCGCAAAATGCGGAGGGCCCCCTCGACATCTCCCGCGTTAAACTTAAATTCGGCCAGCGGACCATAGGCAATCGTCAACAAGGGGTCGAGTTCGAGAGCCCGTTCCAGCTCGGCAATCGCCCGCGCGGCATCACGATCTTTGATGAAGACGTTGGCCAGGTTCAGATGATAGATGGCATGATTGGGATCGGCGGCGATGGCTTGCTCGAAATATCGCTTCGCGTCAGCAATTTTTCCTTCGTCGAGCAGCAGCCGGCCCAGATTGTTGTAGGTCTCGGGAAACCTGGGGTCGGCCTCGATGGCTTGCTGGTACAGTTGCCGCGCGTCCTCGGTTCTTCCCCTGCCCAACATGGCCGAGCCCGCGTTGTAATAGGTCACCGCGTCGTCGCGAAATCGCTGCGGTATAGGCCAATTACAGGCAATTGCGGTAACACCCAGAATCATGCCGCCGAAGACGAGCTCGTCCATGTCGCCGGGGGCACGTCGCCTCGCGCGCACCCATGATTCCACAATTCCGGCGGCGGCAAAGAGGGCCACCACCGGCACCAGCGGATATCGATACCGCGCAAAAACGTAAAATAAAGTGACCGCTGCGGCGAAAGTCACCAGCATGGCGTACAGAATCCACAGCTGTTGCCAATCCCGGCGCGTCAGCCAGATGCCCAGCGCTGCCAGCGGGCAGAGTACGCCAAAATGCAAAACCAGGCTCAGTGCTTGTAAAAGCGGGGAATGCATGGCGTGCGTGTGCAACGCCTCGGCGTCGACCATTTCCAGCGCATTCCAAGTCAGCAGCCATTTCCAAGCAATGAGGCGCAGCCATTGCGCCGGCGCTTCCTGAATGTCGCGCCAGGAACGGGCCATCCAATAATGCGAAACTTCTCGCGAAGTCAGAGGCCGGTGCAAGTCCTCCTCTGCAAGCAATCGCGCATCAAGAGCCTCGAAACCGGGCTCGCCGCGGCCGGCGCGCATCGGGGTGTAACCGCCGTTCGCGCCGCGTTGATTGCCGATGTAGAAATTCGGTCCCATCTGTGCCGTGGTAAGCAGGAATGCCCCGCCGACGTGATAATTGCGCAGCCCCACCGGCATCAAAACCAGCGCCAGCCCCGCGGCAAATGCCAGGCAACGTGCCCCCCCGCAGCGCAGCAAGCTGGGCCAACTCAGCCAGAGCAGCCAGGCTAGCAGCACCGGCAACAGAGCCAACGCGTTTTCGCGGTTCAGCGACATCGCGCCCAAGATCGCCCCGACCAGGACGAACCACCGCATTTTTGTGCTGTGCTGCGCAATTCCCAACGTCCATAAAAGCGACGTCATCAACAGCAGGTCGAGGGAGGCCTTTTGCAGGATGCCATCAAAAAAAATAGCCGGGGGGTACAGGGCCAGCAGGACGCCGGCGAACCAACCAACGCGCTCGGAAAAAAAACGACTGCC
>CAMFLN010000300.1 GCA_945957305.1 uncultured Planctomycetaceae bacterium
CGGCTATCCCCTGGTGCGACAGGCGCGGCAAATGGTGCTCTCGGGTGAGCTCGGCGAGATCAATGCCATCCGCTCGAATTACATTCAAGGCTGGTTGCGGACGCGTATCGAGAACGAATCGCAAAAGCAGGCCTCGTGGCGCACCGACCCATCGAAGAGCGGCGCCGCCGGCTGCTTCGGCGACATCGGCACTCATGCGTACAACCTGGCTCGCTATATGACGGGCCTGTTGCCCGACAAGATCAGCTGCCACCTGAAGACGTTCGCCGAGGGACGAAAGCTCGACGACTACGGCCACGCATTGGTCCAGTTCGAAAACGGCGCCCTGGGCACCGTGACCGCATCGCAAATCAGTCACGGGCGAGAAAACGACCTGTTTATCGAGATCGACGGCACCAAGGGTTCGCTCGAATGGCACCAGGAAGAGCCCAATAAACTACTCTATCGCCGTAACGGTCACGCATTGAACGTCTACACGCGTAATCCGGGCGCCCCGTATATGAACGACGCGGGCAACGCTGCTTGCCGCTTGCCGGGCGGACATCCCGAAGCCTTCTTCGAAGCGTTCGCCAACGTTTATCGCTTCGCCTTCGACAACATGGCGCTGCGTGCCGTCGGTCAGAAATTCGAAGCGCGCGACACGATCTACCCCAACGTCAATGACGGGGTCGAAGGTATGTATTTTATTCAGCAGTCCGTCGCCAGCAGCCAACAAAACGGCGCCTGGCTGCCTTTGAAGCACGACCGTGCGCGACGATAACGCGCGGCCGAAAAAAATCTTGTTTGCATGAGTGACACTCCCTCACTAGCGCGCACCGGCAGCGAACGCCCCACACGTGTCGCCGTGGCGATCGTGGCAGGGCACGGAGGATATCTCGTCGGTGTGCGACCCGCCGGCGCTGCACTGGCCGGAATGTCGGAATTTCCTGGCGGTAAGCTGCGCGCGGAGGAAACCCCTGAGCAGGCCGCCGAGCGCGAATGCCTGGAAGAGACGGGCATTCCGGTGCGCGCAATGGGCATTTTGGCAACGGTGGTCGAACGCTACCCGCACGGACTGGTCGAGGTGAACTTCGTCGACTGCCAGCCACTCGAAATCACCGCTAATCCGCGCGCACCGTTTCGGTGGATCGCCGTGGCGGACCTGGCGTCGCTCGAATTCCCGAAAGCCAACGAAAAAATTCTGCAGCGGCTCGTGCGCAGCACCTCGGCACGCTAGCAGCGGTTTGGCCCGAGGCTTTTGCCCATTTCGCGCTGGCCGGCGCTTTCTTTGTCGCGTTATCACGGCCGATTCTTATGACTTCTGGCTTTAAACCGGTCTTGGACCCGCGCGGTATCTTGGGTAAATTTTGCAAGCTTTACAACGTGGTCCGGTGATGGCGGCACCCTCGACCCGCGCTGGTGGTCGCCGCGAAACGAAGTCCCCGTAACGCCTTCGGTTCGCAGGGAACGTCGGACGACGCACGGCAGCGGATTTCGGCTCGCGATTTGCGTCGTCGCCGACAGCCTTGCCAAAACCCAGGGATGTGGCTGGCAAGGGCTGCAACCGCAGACACCGAGGAGACCCAGAGCATGGATGCTCGCCTGGCCTGCGCGGCCATTCTGGCCGCTGCGCTTGCGTCGATGGGCGCAAGCTACCGAACTCCGAATTTCGTCGTCAACGCTCCCACGCCGCAGATTGCCGAGCAAATCGGCAAGCAAGCCGAAACCTATCGCCGCGATCTGGCGACGCTGTGGCTTGGCAAAGCCTTGCCCAATTGGGCACAGCCCTGTCCCATTACGGCCCAAGTCGCGGATCAGCTCGGCGCGGGCGGCGCGACGAGCTTCATGTTCGACCACGGCGAAGTCTTTGGTTGGACAATGCAGATCCAGGGTTCGCTGGAACGGATCCTCGACTCGGTACTGCCGCATGAAATCACGCATACGATCTTCGCTAGCCATTTTCGCCAGCCGTTACCGCGCTGGGCGGATGAAGGCGCGTGCACGACGGTCGAACATGCCAGCGAACGCGGCAAGCAGCAGCAAATGCTGATCACCTTCTTGCGCACCAATCGCGGTATTCCGTTCCATTCGATGTTTGCCATGAAGGAATACCCAGCTGATGTCTTGCCCCTTTATGCACAGGGCCACTCCTTGGCTTCGTACTTGATCGCGCAAGGAGGCCGGCAGAAATATTTGAACTTCGTCGCGGCAGGCTTACAGGGCGAGCAATGGCCGGCCGTGACCAAGCAGTTTTACGGCTACGACAACTTGGCCGACCTGCAAAACTCGTGGCTGTCTTGGGTGAAAAAAGGGAGCCCGCCGATCGACGCGCCAGCGCGTAACCAGAACGAGCAACTAGCATCCGCTGGCGCTCGCACGCGTCCTGAGCCGAACTTGATCTACCGCGGCCAGAGCAGCGATACGGCCGACGAAAGCACGAACCCAGCCCCGCGCGCCGCTGCGACAGGCACAGCTGGCAACCTGGTGCCCGTTTCACGCCCGGCTCCGCGGCCTGCGCCGGCACAGCAAGAACTGGCGATGGCGTCGAACACACCGCTTCCCGGTCCGGCCTCGTGGCAGCAGTACGAAGGTTCGCAGGACCGCCCTGGTCCGGCGAGCGATCCTTTCCATCCCGGTGGCTCGGCCGCGCCGAACCGCCAGGTTTTGCTGGAATGGGACGCCTCGACGTCGGCGAAGAATTCGCCGCAGCAAGGGGCGGGGCAGGGGGGCGCCGGCGGCTCAATCTATCGGCAGCCCAACAATCAACCGCTCGCGGCTCACTGATCACGGCTGATAACCGGCGTGCTCACTTGGGTAGCAAAGACAATGCCCTGCTCTTGTGCCTCTGTAAGGGCACAACGGCAGGGCTTTTTATGCGCGCGGCTGAAAGGATTTCAAAGCCTCACCTGCGCTGTGATGCAACCCGCTGAGAGAAGAACTCGTCTCCTATTTCCAACGTCGTGCCCTTCGTGTCGTTGTGGTTTTCATTCCTTGCAATGAGAAAACTGCTTTACCACTACGGTACAACGACCACAACGAAAGGAAAAGGAAGGGAACAGGAGGGCGGAGGATCGACGGCGCGTAGTCCAATGTCCTACATGTTGATCGCCGTCGTGGTGGCTACAGCCGGCAGCACATAGCGTGTCACGTGGAAAAAGATCGGGGCCGCGAAGCAGATCGAGTCGATGCGATCCAGCACGCCGCCATGCCCCGTGACCAGAGTGCCGTAATCCTGCACGCCGCGGTCGCGTTTGATGGCCGACATCACCAGGCCGCCGAAGAAGCCCATGGTGGTAATCAATAGCGACATGCCGGCCGCCTGCAGGGGATTGAAGGGCGTGGCCCAAAACAGCGCGGCGCCAAAGAGCGAGCTGCAAGCCACGCCCGCCAGAAAACCCTCCCACGTGCGGTTGGCGCTGATCGCCGGGGCGATGATCCGCCGGCCGACAAAATGCTCAGCGGCGAAATGGAAAGCATCCCCCATGGTCACCACGAGAATGAAAAACAACAACAAACTGGCGTTCTGGCCATTCGGCAGCGGCAGGTTCAATAGCGCCGGCGCATAACTCAAGCAGTACACGCAGATCATCAGTCCGAACTGGATCTTCGCACAACGTTCCAGGTAGCGTTTGTAATCGCCCGCCAGGGCGACGCGCACCGGCACAAACAAGAACGCGTAGACCGGGATAAATACGCTGTACAAGCCGTAGGCGTCGATGCCGACCAGTACATATTGCACCGGCGCGAACAGGAAGATCCAGAACAACGCCCGGTGATCGGCGATGCGCGTGGGGGTGAGCGTAATAAATTCGCGCAATGCCCAGAAGGAGAGGCCAAAAAACAAGATCACGGTGGCCGTTTGCCCCAGCAGGAACGCCGCGGCCAGCACCGAGCACATCAGCCACCAGGCGCGCATGCGCAAGTTGAATTGTTCGATCACGGCGGGGTCGAAACGCGGATCGTTCTGACGTTTCAAAATCTGCCCGACGCCAGTCGCAAGGGCCAACAGGCCGATCACGCCCAGCACCAGGCCGCCGGTAATAGGATCGTTGATCAGGTTCATAAATCCTTCAAGCGCCGAACGGCATTGCGGGCGCGGCGCAGGAAATCAGTCTTCGGTTCCTGGCTTTCCAGCCACATCGGCGGACCAAAGGTAATGCAACTCAACAGCGGCACCGGCAAGAACTCACCCCGGGGCAGCACACGGTTGACGTTATCAATATGGACCGGCACCAGTTCCAGGTCGGGGCGTTTTTTAGCCAGGTAATAGAGACCGCTTTTGAATTCGTCCAGGTCCGCGCCTGTATTGCGGTGCCCTTCAGGGAAGACAATCAGCGAGTGCCGGTCCCCCATCGCCTTGAGCATCAGGTCGACGGGACTTTGGTGCACCTTGATTTCCTTCCGGTCGATCAGCAAGGCATCGAATACGGACTTGGCAATCCACCGGCGGATAAAGCTCTTTTCCCAATAGTCCTTGGCCGCCACGGGCCGCGTCAGGTTGCGTACTTGTCGCGGCAAGGAGGCCCACAGCACCAGCACGTCCAAGTGGCTCGTATGGTTGGCGAAATAAACGCGCTGGCAAGTGTCGGGCTGACAATCAATCCACCGCACGCTGGCACCGCTAATCAGCCGCGCGAGCCATGCCAAGAAGGTGCGCGTCGCCTGCGTCTGCAGGTCCACGTGCTCACCCCAACCGGAGGACGTGCCTTCGGCTCGCGGCGAGGAGGCGTGTTGTGAATTGGGATGCAGCATGACGGCGATTGCAGTTTCTCAGACGATGCCAGAACGAAGCGTGTTTGTCGAGCGGGTCAGCCTCGGCCGGGGCTCCCAGCGATGACAGGTCCGATATGTTAGGATGTCACGGATACTCCAGTATAGGACGTTCGTTCCGCATTTTCGTGCTTCGTGGGAGCCGTGGTTCATGGGCGTACAACCGATTTTGATCGCAGGTTCGTGGCAATCGGCGCGTGCCGCGGGGACGTTTCAAGCTGATAATCCAACGACCGGCCAAAAGCTACCCGACGAGTTTCCGGTCAGCAGTTGGGACGATTGCGATCGGGCTCTCACGGCCGCGGTCGCGGCAGCCACCGAACTGCGCACCCTGCCGCCGCCGCGCTTGGCCGCCTTTCTCGAACGCTTCGCCGAGCGTATCGAAAAGGAGGCCACTCGATTGGTTGAAACAGCCCATGCGGAATCAGGTCTCCCCACAAAACCACGCCTGGCCGACGTCGAACTTCCCCGCACGACCAACCAATTGCGGCAGGCGGCGGCAGCCGTGCGCGAGGCTTCGTGGTCACGGCCGATGATCGACACGAAATTGAACATCCGCTCTTGTTATATGCCGCTGGGCCCTGTGGCGGTGTTCGGTCCCAATAACTT
>CAMFLN010000301.1 GCA_945957305.1 uncultured Planctomycetaceae bacterium
CGTGCAGACGGTGTAGCAAATGTCCTTCGTCGTCGTCTCCCACACCGGCTTGCACACGGTGTAGCAGATCTCGCGGGTCTTGGTTTCCCAGACCGGTTTGCACACCGTGTAGCGGATTTCCTTGGTGCGGGTTTCGTAGACGGGCTTGCAGACGGTGTAGCAAATGTCTTTCGTTTTGGTTTCCCAAACCGGTTTGCACACCGTGAAGTTCACCGTCTTGTAGCAAGTCTCACGCACGGGCTTGCAGACCGTGTACTCGCAGTTCTTGTAGCGAGTCTCGGGGACGTACTTCACGCAGTTGATCGTGCGCGGTTCGCACACGGTCTCGTAGCACGTCTTGTAGCAGGTGTAATTCTGCTTCTCGTAGACAACTTCCTTACAGGTCTTCATGACCGTGTGGCATTGCTGCTTTGTGCAGCAGTAGCTCACTGTGTCGCAGCATCCTGCGCAACACTTAAATCGAGCCGCCCCGCACCAACTGGCATCAGCCGATTCGGCTGACATCACCGCCAGTAATAGGGCGAGTATCGGCACACCCAGAAGAGCCTTCATGTTCCTGTCTCCTCCCAAGGACATTCTCTGATCGGTGGGGCCTGGTTTTCGACGAGCTGCCGCCCGTCTCTGCTATCTTCGGCCTACGCACTCAACGTGCATTAACTGCCTTACCTATATTGCGCATCCATCAGTCACCGCTAAGGTGACCGCTAGCTGTGCAATCAGGGAGTTAAAGGGCCGTATAGCGTCCAAGTTCGTCAATTTGCGTAGATTGACTTAAATGGATAAGGCAACCAGGACCGTTCCTTTTTGCGAAATTGGGAAAAAACACACCGATCAACACGAACGTACCGGTGGATCGTCTAGTACCACTTCGGCGGATCATTCCGGTAAAGACGAGCCGACGGCTCGGGAGCTGTATCAAGTCACTAACTGTCAATTCCTAACCGCTTAGCTCAGATCGCGCCACCGGAACAGCTTTCCAGATCGCGCGCATCCGTGGGCTGCCCTGGTGCCGCATTGACTGCCCGGCACACAGCGGCCCCTGTGCGGCCACGGCCAGACTTGCCGCTCTTTGCGGCGTAACTTAGAGTGGGGCCGTCCCCGGGCAACTTTCCGCTATCCCAAGCGCAGCTAGCGACTTGCGACATGGATGATCCCGCCAGCAATGCATCCGGTGCCACCGGCAGTGGGCCGATCCCCAAGGCCGTCGCCAGCCGGCTGAGCTTGTACCTGCGCGAGCTACAGCACCTGATCGAGCAGGGAGAAGAGACTACCAGCTCTAGCGAGCTGGGGCGCAAGTTAGGCTTCACCGACGCCCAGGTAAGGAAAGACTTGGCCTATTTTGGTCACTTCGGCTACCCCGGCATCGGTTATCGCTGCGACAAGCTGGTCGGCGCCATCAAAAAAATCCTGGGGACCGACCAGCAGTGGCACGCTGTCCTCGTCGGCGCGGGGAACCTCGGTCGCGCCCTGCTCGGATATAAGGGATTCCAAAGGCAGGGCTTCCGAGTCGTCGCGGCGTTCGACACCGATGCCAGCAAGGTGGGTTCGCAGATCGAAGGTGTCGCCGTCGTCCATCTCGATCAGCTGACGGAATTTGCCAAGGCCAACCGCGTCCGGCTCGGCATCATTGCCGTGCCGGCCCCTGCGGCGCAGGCCGTGGCGAATCGCCTGGTGGCCGCCGGCGTCGAGGGAATCTTGAACTTCGCGCCGGTCACGATCGAGCTGCCGGACACCGTCAGACAAGTCGGTGTCGACCTGGCCATCGAGCTTGAGCAACTTTCGTTTGCGATCGTGACCCGGGGTGAGCCGCCGACGGGTTAGCGCTTCGTCCGACTTGGGGCCACTTGTGCGGCAGGTCCGAGTCGTCCGGCGTTGCAACATCGGCCTTCCTCGGCTAGAAACGAAGCACACGGTTCTACCCCGTGGTGTAATGGTAACACTAGGGATTTTGGTTCCCTCATTCTAGGTTCGAGTCCTAGCGGGGTAGCTTTGCCACTCTTGCGATGGGGCGGATGGCAATCGCATCGATCACTCCGTCCGCAATTGATCGCGCGAGTGCAAACACTCTCTCTTCGAGACTTGCTGACCGGCTTAAACACGGCCAAGGCGTTCCGGTTCTGACTACATTGCATTCGCCGTGAGACCCTACGTCGTATTCCGGTAACGCGGGCTGTATTTCGAATTTCCATGCGCGAATAAGGCGGTCGGAGTAAGTCGTAGAAAGGGCAACATTCATGCACGCCTCGAAAATCCTGTTTCCCACTGATTTCTCCACTCTCAGCGACGCCGCCCTGCGTCATGCCACGGCACTCGCCCGTGATATGGGGGCGAAGCTGCTGATCGTCCATGTCGAGGAACCGCCGGCGGCCTATGGCACTGGCGAGATGTACTACGGCATTCCGGACCCTGATCTGCCGGCACTACAAAAAATGCTCGCAGCCGTGGTCCCCAGCGACTCGGCCGTCCCCTTTGAGCATCGCATGATCACTGGCGATCCGGCGACGGAAATCGTCGCCTTGGCCAAGGACGAAAAAGTCGATCTCATCGTGCTGGGAACTCACGGACGCACCGGCTTGGGCAGGATCCTGATGGGGAGCACCGCGGAAGCCGTCGTACGTCGTGCCCCCTGCCCCGTCTTCACCTTCAAAGAGAACAAGCCGGCCTAGCCGGTCCAGGGGCGCTGAACTTAGCTGCTGCCCGGAAATCCAATGACCTGCTGGCCCCTGGCCTGTCGCGCGACGGCGTTGACCGTGCTTTGCGCCCCTCCCTATAATTCGCGCAAGCTGGGGTCTGGCCTCGTCGCCGCTCTCGATGCAACAAACTTTGCGGTCAAACGTCGCATAGACCGTCCTGCGCAGGACTGGGAAGCCGATCGAGGTTGTCGGTCATCGTCTTTGATCATGTCTTCACACACCCCCGTCAAGGGAGAGGATTTTTGCTATGGCAACCGCATCGGAGCCTCGGCTTTACGACGAAATCACGCAATGCATCGGCAACACGCCGCTCGTTAAGCTGCGCCGCGTTACCAAGGGTTGCGTGGCAAACGTCTACGGCAAGCTGGAAAATCTGAACCCTCTGTGGAGCGTGAAGGATCGCATCGCCGCGGCCATGATCGATGCTGCGGAGCGCGACGGCAAAATCAAATCAGACACCGTCATCATTGAGCCGACCAGTGGAAACACGGGCATCGGCCTGGCCTATGTGTGCGCGGCGCGCGGCTACAAGCTGGCCGTAACCATGCCCGAGAGCATGAGCCTCGAACGTCGCCGTATGCTCAAGGCGCTCGGCGCCGAATTGATTCTCACCCCGGCTGCCGAAGGGATGCCAGGCGCTGTGCGAAAAGCGGAGGAATTAGCCGCCCAGCACAAGAATTACATTGTGCCGCAACAGTTCAAAAACCCGGCCAATCCCGAAATTCATCGCAAGACGACCGCCGAAGAAATCTGGCGCGATACCGACGGCAACATCGATATTTTTGTCGCGGGCGTCGGCACCGGCGGCACGATCACCGGAGTGGGCGAAGTTCTGAAGAGCCGCAAACCGGGCGTGCAGATCATCGCGGTCGAACCGTCGAACAGTCCTGTGATTACCCAACGCCGTGCCGGCCAGGAACTCAAGCCTGGCAAGCATACGATTCAGGGAATCGGCGCAGGATTTATTCCCGACATCCTGAATGTCGACGTCATCGACGACGTAGTGCAGGTAACCGATGACGACGCGATGGAAACCGCACGCCAGATGGCGAAGCTCGAAGGGCTGATGTGCGGCATCAGCTGTGGGGCTGCAGCCTGGGCGGCGATCGAAATCGCGAAACGTCCGGAAAACAAGGGAAAACTGATCGTCGTCGTCCTCCCCGATCTGGGCGAGCGTTATCTGTCGACGAAGCTGTTCCCGGAATGAGAGCGCGACTAAATGATGAATGCAGAATGATGAATGATGAACAGGCTTCTCATTCATCATTTTCTCATTCATCGTCTCCGCGTAGTTTGGCCAAGACGCCGTAGTCTTCCAGCGTCGTAGTATCGCCTACGGTTTCCTTGCCGGCCGCGATGTCGCGCAGCAAGCGCCGCATGATCTTGCCGCTGCGTGTCTTGGGCAGGGCATTGGTGAACCGTATGTCGTCAGGCTGCGCGAGTGCCCCGATTTCCTTGCGCACATGCTTTTTCAGTTCATCGCGCAGGGCGTCCGTGGCTTCGCCATCTTTCAACGTGACGAACACCGCTACCGCTTCCCCTTTCACTTCATCGGGACGGCCGACGGCTGCGGCTTCGGCCACCCGCGGATGGCTCACCAGCGCGCTCTCGATTTCGATCGTGCTCAGCCGATGCCCAGCGACGTTCAATACGTCGTCGATGCGGCCCATAATCCAGTAGTAGCCGTCTTTGTCCTGGCGGGCGTTATCCCCGGCCAGGTAATTGTGCGGCACTTTCTTCCAATACTGTTCGGCGTAGCGTTTGTCGTCCCCCCAAATCCCGCGGAGCATACCGGGCCAGGGCTTGGTAATGACCAGCCATCCCCCCTGCCCTGCATCAACCGGTGCGCCTCGCTCATCGACGATGGCCGGAATGATGCCCGGCAGCGGCTTGGTGCAGCTTCCCGGCTTGGTCGCGATAGCTCCCGGCAGCGGGCTCATCATGATCCCGCCCGTCTCGGTCTGCCACCAGGTATCGACGATTGGGCAGCGTTCGCCGCCGATTTTGCGGTGGTACCACATCCAGGCTTCGGGATTGATTCCCTCGCCGACGGTGCCGAGCAGTCGCAAGCTCGATAGATCGTGGTGATCGACCCAGCGGTCTCCCCATTTAATGAACGAGCGAATCGCGGTCGGAGCGGTGTAAAAGATCGACACACGATAACGCTCGATAATCCGCCAGAAGCGCCCTTCGTCAGGCCAATTGGGCGCGCCTTCGTACATCATGATCGTCGCGCCCGCGGCCAAGGGTCCGTAGGCAACGTACGTATGCCCGGTGATCCACCCACAATCGGCCGTACACCAGAAAACATCGTCCTCGCGCAGGTCAAAAACCCATTCAGTCGTTTTCTTGGCGTACAGCAGATAGCCGGCTGTCGTATGTTTGATTCCCTTCGGCTTGCCGGTCGATCCGCTGGTGTACAGGATGAATAGCGGTGATTCGCTATCCAGCGGCTCGGCCGGGCAATCGGCCGAGGATTCGGCGACCAGCTCATCCCACCAATAATCGCGCCCCGGTTTCATCGTGACGTCGTTGCCGATGCGGCGCAGCACGACGCACTTTTCCACGGTCGGACTCTTGGCCAGCGCTTCATCGACGTTGGCCTTGAGCGGCAATTGCTGTCCACGCCGCCAGCCCCC
>CAMFLN010000302.1 GCA_945957305.1 uncultured Planctomycetaceae bacterium
AGCAAGTGTCGTTGCCATTGGTGAACTCCCTCTGAATGAGGCCCTGAACGCCAATGCGGACAATTCCAAGCAAAATATATTACGACAGCTCGCCAATCGTGGTTCGGAGGCTGGATGCTTTTCGGAGCGGGGTAATCCCTGCGTTAAAACATATTGTCAGAATTGCAGTTAGGGCGAGCAGTGGTCCTGCCGACCGCGGCCCTCCGCTCGTGGATTAATGTCCTGAAAAATTCGCGAACCCGGTCAATCGACTAAACGTATTTTTCTTTTGGAATGCCGCTTGATCGGCGCCGGCTCAAGCCGGTCAGGCAGGCAACAAACAGTTGAGCCGTCCTCAAAACCAGAAAGGAGGAAGACCATGGTTAACTCACTTATTTCTCGTCCCACGGTGCTTGCGTCCCCAGTCGGTGAGATGGACACGATCTTCAACCGACTGATCCGAGTGGACGGCGCATGGCCGGAATGGCAAGGGGCCCTTCTCACGTGGCCCCGAATGGATGTCTGCGAGACCGAAGACGGGTATCTGCTGGAAATGGACCTGCCCGGCCTCGCGCTGGACGACGTTCAAGTCGAGGTCACCGGCGATGAGCTGGTGGTTACCGGCGAGAGAAAGCGGCAGGAGTCCGGCGACAAGTGCTACCTGCGTGTTGAGCGCGACTTCGGTCAATTTCAGCGTCGCATTCGGCTGACCACCCCTGTCGAGCAAGACCAGATTGAAGCTCATTACCAGGACGGCGTGCTGCGTATCACGGTCCCCAAGGCCGCGCATGCGAAGCCTCGTAAGATTCCGGTAATGTCCTGAAGGCCTTCGGTCTGTCTTGCTGATCTAGGGTAGACCGGTACCGCAGAGCGTGGCCAGTTGGCCAAGAACCTCTCCGTATCAACGGTCACACGCGCTGGACATTCGATTCGGCGTCCGACCACTTCCTTGGCGACAGCCACGCTTTGCCCCGGCAGCCCGACAGTGGCGATTGCCAAGGAGGTTGACTATGGCAACAACCGTTTCTTCCACCGTTACTCGATCGACTGCATCGCAAGATACTTCTCGCAACGATCGAGAACGACTTATCTCGACCATTCACCAGTTGGAACGGGCGCTCTCGTCTGCAGCCCCGACACGGGAACGAGCTTGGATGCCACCGGTGCTCTCGGCTATGAGGTCGCTGGAGTCCGCGATGCAGCAGCAATACGCCAACGCCGAGAGCGCGGACGGTTTATTATCGCAAATCATCTATGACGCGCCTCACCTGGCACCGCGCGTGGATCGGCTGAAAAAGGAATATCGTGATCTGCTCCGGCAAATCTCCACGTTGCGAGACCAATTCGAAAGCGGATCGAATGCGGATGAATTGCCGAATTTCGTGGATATCCGACAGCGATTGGCGTGGTTACTCAACGCCGTACGGCATCATCAATCCCGCGAGACCGATTTGATCTTCGAGGCGGTAAATACCGACCTGGGGGCTTTGGATTAAGACCCGCTCACATTAGTAGGATCGCGCAAACAGCAAACGCAAGTCGATTTCAAGAATGCGAAAGGAGGTGTAGCCATGATCAAGTCAAACTTACGGCAACTGCTTTGGTTAATCATTGTAGTGGCACTTTTGCGGCCGACGTCGCTGGCCGCATTCGCGCCGGAGAAGAGTGCGGAAGGCGCCACGACCGCAACTGCAGACGCCTCTGACGAAGAGACAGAAGCCTACTGCGGCATTAGCGTCGGTCCGCTAGACCCGGTACTTACCGCGCAATTGCCCGACGCTACGGACAAAGGGCGAGGCGTGGTCGTGCAAAAGGTTATGAAGGGATCGCCAGCCGATCGCGCGGGGCTACAACGCTACGACATCGTAGTCAGCTACGACGCTCAGGACGTTTATTCACCAGAGCAGCTGGTGAAGCTCGTGCGCAACGACCGTCCGGGGCGCGAAGTGTCGTTGGCCTATGTGAGGGGTGGAAACGTCAAAACCACAAAGCTGACCTTAGGCGAGGTCCCGGCGACCACTGAAGTGCGTAGCCTTCGTGGAGAGAGCATGCGAGATCGGGCAGCCATCGGCAATCTGGAACGGGAGCATGCTAACCAGGAGCGCGAACGCCAGAGTGACGCGAAGCCTTGGACCACATTCGAGTCACTCGCTGTCACCAAACTTGCCGACGGCAGATACAAAGCCGAGATTGACTTCCGCAACGAAAAGAAGGAACTATTGCATCGTGAGTACACCGGTTCGCGCGATGAGCTACGTCAAGCGATCGAGAAGGACGAGCAATTCCCTAAAGAGGCGCGAGAACATCTGCTCAGGAGCGTCGATCAACAGAGCCCACGCAGATTGACCCTCGACCTCCCAAAGACGTTGCGGGACTTCTTCGACCTCGACGTGGAGTATTTTAACTGGCCTCATCTAGACTTTTAAACGTGCCATGACCGGCAGAGCACCTGAAGTCGCGGGAGAAGAGGGCGGAGCTAGGGATGTCGAAGGACGCGCTCGCAGCGGTACCAATCGACCAGAATCAACGGATCCGACAGCTCCGGCACCCCTTCACCGCGACACGGAGCGGACAGCCACATCGATCGTCGCGCAGCGAGATATCCCCAAGCAATCTGCACCCGAAGCGTCTCTCGTCCATCAGGGTATCATCACCGGCGAGGAATACGCTTCTGCTGTGGGACGGCACGAGGAGTCCGGTCACTCGATTTGGGCCGCGCTTCGTGGCGCCGTTCGTCTTATTCTGCCGCGCCGCCCGCATTTCTTTGGCCTGGGAGACGAACCCGACGACACACCCTTCGCAGTCGCAGAAGTCGTTGCAACCGGGGAAAGACTGTCACCAATTCCCGAATTAGTCTCAAACCTGTTCGAGAAAGCGATCCAGTGGAGAGGGACCGATATCCATCTCGATCCCGACAGCTCTGGCGTACGAATCCGTGTCCGGATCGACGGACACCTCCATGACGTCGGTTCACTGCCAGACGAAGTGGCCCGGCAAGTCCGGTCCCGGATCAAAATCTTGGCCGGGATGGACATCCTGGAGAAAGTAGGCCCTCAAGACGGTCACATTTGTCTCTCGGCAGACGGCATCCATCGCGATTTTCGGGTGGCGACGCTTCTGACCGGCTTAGGAGAGCGCATGGTCATCCGCTTCCACCAAGCGGCTGAGCAGGGCGCCTTGCTCGACGCGCTTGGGCTCGATCCGGACCAGGAGTCGACCGTCCGCAGCCTCTTGGACCGTCCCCAGGGCTTAATCCTCATCGGCGGACCAGTAGGGAGCGGCAAGACTACAACGCTTTACGCATGTTTGCGATCCATTGCGCACCCCACGCGCAGCCTAATTACCATCGAGGACCCGATTGAGTATCGGCTCGATGGTGTTTGTCAGGTCGAGGTCCGACCTCATCTCGGTCTCAGCTTTGCTCAAGGTCTTCGCGCAATCCTGCGGCAGGATGCTAATGTCGTCGCAGTCGGGGAAATTCGCGACCGCAATACGGCCAGGGTCGTTAGCCGCGCAGCAGCTGCTGGTTCCCTCGTCCTCAGTGCGGTCCATGCGGGAAGCGGGGCTGGCGTGCTGCGAAGCCTAGCGAATTACCGCATCCCCCCCTATCGTATCGGCGAGAGCCTTGTCGGCATCATTGTGCAGCGTCTGGTCAGGGTACTCTGTCCCGCGTGTAAACGCCCAGTAGAGTTCGATTCACGAAGTCAAACCACCTTGGCGTCGTGGGGGCTCAGCAATGAGGAAATGGCACACGCCACGCTATTCAGTCCGGTCGGCTGCTCGGCATGTCTGGGAACCGGCTACCATGGCCGCACGGGAGTGTTCGAAGTGATCGACATCGCCGATCTTAGCATCGAACCTGCCCCGGAGATCGACTGGCCGCGGGTGCTGGTTGCCGGCCGACACCGCAAACTCTCGACTGCGGCGGCTCGAAAGGTAGCACGCGGTGTCACAACGATCGAGGAAGCAAACCGAGTTCTATCCATACGATCTCAAACTCCGCTTGGGCTGTCTGCAACAGGCCGTTGATCGGTATACTATTTCTATTCCACGGAACGGCGAAATGGCGTCTGATTCAACGGTTCGCAAACTGTTATTGATGAACTGGCTGATCTTGACGCTATTGGCGATAGCCTGTGTGTTGGCATTTCGAACACGACACATAGGCTCGGAATCAGAACAGCCTCACGGTGCGCCCATTTCTAGCCCGTTGCCGCTGAACTCTGCTAAAGCAGCAGTCGACGAAGAGCACAATACCACGGCAATATTTAAAGGCGCATCCCCGGCGGTTGTGCATATCACTACGCACTCGTTGGAAACGGACGTGTTTTCAATGAATGCGTACCAGATTCCGCGCGGCAGCGGCACGGGCTTCGTTTGGGACCAGGCCGGCCATATTGTCACGAACTATCACGTCATTAAAGACGCAGACACGGCAACGGTTGCGTTCGACAATCAAACAAGCTATCCCGCCAAGCTTGTCGGAGTAGCTCCCGACAAAGATCTGGCCGTGCTCCTCGTGCAAGCACCAGCTGAGAAACGGCAAACCCTTCCGCTCGGTACGTCGAGCGCGGTGGAAGTTGGACACAAGTGCTATGCCATTGGAAATCCCTTCGGCCTTGACCACACCTTGACCACCGGAGTAGTCAGTGCGCTCGGACGCGAAATCCAATCTGCCACCGGGTTGCCGATTAAAGACGTGATTCAGACCGACGCCGCCATCAACCCTGGCAACAGCGGAGGTCCGCTTTTGGATAGCGCCGGTCGACTGATTGGTGTGAACACTGCAATTTTCAGCCCATCAGGAGCATACGCGGGAATTGGCTTCGCCATCCCTGTGGACACGGTGAAGTGGGTTGTCCCAGAATTGATCAAGCACGGAAAGATCATTCGACCGGGGTTGGCCGTCTCACTGGCCTCGGATCGCATTGCCCGTCGTCTGCAACTAGAAGGTGCCCTGGTGTTGGACGTTGAACCGAAGAGTGCCGCAGCCGTGGCTGGGCTTCGCCCAACGCGCCGGACTACCCGCGGTGCGGTCCTTCTCGGTGACTTGATCACGGCCATTGAGGACATGTCCGTTCGCAGCACCCAAGATCTATTGCTCGGCCTGGAAAAATACAAAGTTGGTCAAAAGGTCACATTAACCGTCATGCGAGACGGACATCCCCTACAACTCGCCGTACAGCTCGAAGCTACAGAGTAGTTCGAGAGATCTTTGCGCATGCGGTCAGGCGCCGCTCTTAATCAAGAGCTGGTCACGCGCCGTCATTCTGAAAGTCCTAATTCGCAGGCGGAACTCTTGGACAGTGCGTCAGCCGATTGGGAGCGATAGTACTGGTCCAAAGC
>CAMFLN010000303.1 GCA_945957305.1 uncultured Planctomycetaceae bacterium
GCCCAATGACCGTGCTTCCCGCGGCGGCCACCGTGCTACCGGCGGCGGCCAAGAGCCCCGTCTTGAGAAAGTCGCGCCGCTCGAAGCCGTTTTCTGGACCGCGCATGCTCAATACCTCCGCACGTGAGAAACTACGACAACCAACCAGGTAATTCCCCTGCTGTCGCTGACGAGAATGTGAGCGAGAGGAAGAAGTGAACGCCCGCGATCATAGGATTTCCGAACTCGAATTGCCACTTTTTTTCTGGACGCGGCCAGCGCTCGGTCGCGGGATAAACGTGCCGAGCTTCGATGTCGAACGCTTGCAGCATGCCGTGCAGGCAGCTAATTATGAGGTGCCGACACGATCGGCCCCTGCCTCGAACTTCCCGCGCTTTCCGAAAGATCCGCCGATGAATGCCCTGCTCTGTTGCGTTGCGCTGCTGGCCGTCCACGACGAAAGCTATCCGAGCTGGGTCTCTGCACCAGCCGCCACAGAGTCGCTGCCGCCGTCGACGGGCCAGCGACTTTCGCGCGAAGCGGCTGCCGCTTACGCGCAGCGGATGCCGACCACGCCCTTTGCCGAAATCACGGCAGGCATCCAGGCGCCCGACGGCGCCGTGTGGCTCGCTTCCCCGCATGGCGTCATGTATTTGCCCAGCGGTGCGGCCCGCTGGCGTGTGTTCCATTCGCGCCGCTGGTTGCCCTCGGACGAAGTGCAGGATCTGTCCCTGGCCCAGCCCAACGACCTCTGGGTAAAGACCGCCGCGGGCGTGGCACGATTGCACCAAGAACCCATGACACTCGACCGCAAGATGGCCGCGATCAATGACCACATTCAGCGTTATCATCTGCGGCACGAGATGGTGAGCGAGATTTACCTGAAGGAATCAGGCAATCTGGCGGCCGGACACCAGACGCACACCAACGACAACGACGGTTTGTGGACCAGTCTGTACGTGGCTGCCGAGGCCTTTCGCTTTGGCGCAACTGGCGACCCCGCGGCCAAGAAGAACGCGCGCCGCGCTCTAGAATCGCTGATGTTTCTGGAACGGATCACGGGAATTCCCGGCTTTGTCGCCCGCAGCATTCTGCCGATCGATGACGACGCCTGGAAGCGCGAAGGAGAATGGCACCCGTCGGCCGATGGCAAGTGGCGCTGGAAGGGGGACACCTCGAGCGACGAGGTCGATGGTCATTACTTTGCGTACTCGATCTACTACGACATTGCGGCCGACGAGGCGGAAAAGAAGGAAATCGCCGCTTACGTTGCGCGGATTACCGACCACATTATCGACCACGGCTATTACTATGTCGGCCCATCCGGCAAGCCAACGACCTGGGGCGTCTGGGCTCCGGAAAAGCTGAATCATGACCTCAAGCGCATCGGAGACCGTGGCCTGAACTCGCTCGAAATCCTTTCGCATCTCAAGGTCGCCGATCACATCGTCGGTGGCAACCGCTATGCCGACGCGGCCAAGGAACTGATCGAAAAGCACAGCTATGCCACCAACACCGTGATGCAGAAAATGACCTGGCCCATGGAGATGGTGAACCATAGCGACGACGAATTGGCGTTCACGGCCTACTATCCGCTCGTGATTTACGAGCGCGATCCGGAATTACGCACCAAGTACATGACGAGCCTAAAACGCACCTGGCTGGTCGAGCGGCCCGAGCACAGCCCGTTTTTCAATTTCATTTACGCCGCCGGGCTGCAGGCCAACACCTGGACCGACGCGAGCAAGCGCCCCGACGCCGGGCTGGTCCCTCCGGAGGCGTATGACCTGGCCGAATGTCTGGAGTGGTTTCGCGAAGTGCCGCAAGACACCACGCACTGGACTGTGAAGAACAGCCATCGCCGCGATATTACGACGACCTTGACCAATCGCTTCAAGCGTGCGCGGGCTGATGTTGTGCTGCCGATCGCCGAGCGGCATGTGATGAAATGGAATGGCGATCCGTACGAGCTCGACCGCGGCGGCGACGGCCGCGCCCGGGACGACGGCACATTCATCCTCTTGCCGTACTGGATGGGGCGCTACCGGCGGCTGTTCGAGTGAACGGCGAACGGTCATCGCGACGGCGCCACCACGCGCGCGCTCACCTACCCGCCCGCGGCGGCCTGAAATCGCCGCGTGGGTTGGCTTTCCGCCCGTCGGTACCTTACCATTGGGGCGCGCCGCTTGAGCCACGAATAGGCTTGAGAGATTCCTCAGCCAGCGCCCGTCCCATTCCAGTTCCCGCGAGAAAGGTCGCTCCGTGCATCATCCCACGCCTCAAGAAGGTCGATCCGTCGGGGCCGCGCCGCCAGCCAGCGGCAGCTACAAGTGGTGGGTCGTGGCGATGCTGTGGTTCATCTGCTTTTTCAACTACGCCGATCGCGAGGTCATCTCGGTCACTTTCCCGCTGTTGAAAGAAGAATTTGCGTTCACCAAGACCCAACTGGGCTGGATCAAATCGTCGTTCATGATCGTCTATGCCCTTTCGGCCCCCTTCGCGGGACAGGTCGGCGACCGCGTCAGCCGCAAGCGGGTCATCCTGTCCGGGCTTTATGTGTGGAGCGCGATCACCGGCTTCACCGCCGCCTGTCGAAATTATTGGCACTTTATCTTCGTACGGGCTTCGGAAGGGTTGGGCGAGACGTTTTACTTTCCCGCCACCATGTCGTTGGTGAGCGACTATCACGGCAAGAGCACCCGCTCGCGCGCGATGGCTCTTCACCAGACGGGAGTGTACGCCGGCATCATCGGCGGTGGTGCGATCGGCGCTTGGATGGGAGAGCAGTACGGCTGGCGGACCCCATTCATTTTCTTGGGCGTGGCCGGCGTGTTGCTCGGCCTGGTGCTGGCAGCGTTTATCCGTGAGCCCGTGCGGCACGCGGCCGAACTGCTGGAAGGGGACACCGACGTGCCGCAAGCACAGCCGCGGCCGGTCCCCATGGGCGAATTTCTGCGCTACTTGCTGTCGACGCCGACGGCGATCGCGTTATTGATCGTGTTTCCGAGCGCGAACTTTGTCGCTTGGGGCGTGCTGACCTGGATGCCCACCTATTTGCACGAAAATTTCGGCATGTCCGTCACGAAAGCCGGGATCGTCGGCACGTTTTACATCCAAATCGCCAGCATGTGCGGGGCGATTGCCGGAGGGTTTCTGGCCGATTTCTGGCGCAACTTTGCGCTAGGGGGCCGCGTGGCCACGCAAGCCGCGGGCCTGTTGATTGGCGCCCCAGCCGTCTACTTCTGTGGGGTTGCCAATAGCGCCAACGCCCTGATCGTGGCCATGATCATTTTTGGCTTTTGCAAGGGAGTCTACGACTCAAACATCTGGGCCGCGATTTACGACGTCATTCCGGCGGCTCGCCGCAGTACAATCGTCGGCGTGGCCAACTTTGTCGGATGGATGGCTGGCGCCGGCGGCCCGGTGCTCGTCGGCAGCGCGGTGGACTCGGGGCGCATGACGCTGGGCGCCGCGATTGCCATGATGGGGACGATTTACATCGTGATCGGCGCAGTGACGTTGCTGTGCGCACTGTTCCTGACCCCCCGAGACGTCCGCCGTGCCGCTCGCGTAGAATAATGGGCCAAGTTTGCGGTCGCGCGGGCCGTCAACTTCACTTCTGGAACTTGCCAACGATTCCCAAGGAAAGGTCAGGCGGATATGTGCGGCATTGTGGCCATGTTCTCGCGCAGCGGGCCGGTGTCGGTCGAGGCCCTGCACCGTGGCATGCAGACCCTGCATCACCGGGGGCCCGATGGTCAGCGTCACTGGGTTGCCCCGCATGGTCGCGTCGCGCTCGGGCATACGCGGCTGAGCATTATCGACCTGGTGACCGGCGACCAGCCGATCGCCAACGAAGACGGGCGGCTGCACATCGTCGTCAACGGCGAGTTCTACGACTTCGAACGCATTCAACGCGAGCTGACCTCGCGCGGGCACAAGCTGCGCACCCATTCGGATAGCGAAATCGCCCTGCATTTGTACGAAGACTACGGCACGCACGCGCTGCAAGAACTGCGGGGCGAGTTTGCCATCGTCCTGTGGGACGAGGCCAACGGCACGCTGATGGCCGTGCGCGACCGTTTCGGCGTCAAACCGTTGTATTACGCGCAGGTCGGCGACACCTTGTATCTGGCGTCCGAGGCCAAGGCCCTGTTCGCCGCCGGGGTGCCGGCGCGCTGGGACCATGAATCGTTTTTCCAGATCTCGCACGTCTACTTCGACCAGGATCGGTCGCTCTTCGAGGGGGTTCGGCAGGTTCCGCCCGGCTGTTACCTGTTGGCCACGCAACACCACACGCAAGTCGTCCGCTACTGGGACTTCGACTACCCTCGCGCGGACGAGCCGCGGCCGGTGCTCCGCGACGAAGAACACATCGAACGCATGCGCAGCGTGCTGGACGAAGCCGTGCGGATTCGACTGCGGGCCGACGTGCCGGTCGGCTGTTACCTGAGCGGTGGGTTGGATAGCTGCACACTGCTGGGCGTGGCGGCAAAGCATCGCTCCGACCCGATCGAAGCGTTCACGCTCTGCTTCGACGTCGATTCTTACAACGAAGAGTTCGTGGCCCAGGAGATGGCCGAGCACGCGCACGCCAATTTCCATCCACTGCCGATCAAGCAGACGCAACTGGCCGACAATTTCTCGGATGCGATCTGGCACAGCGAAACGCTCACTGCCAATCCGCACGGCGTGGCCAAGTTCCTGTTGAGCCAGATGGTGCGCGACCACGGCTTCAAAGTCGTGCTCACCGGCGAGGGCTCGGACGAAATCCTCGGCGGGTACGCCCATTTTCGCCGCGACATGCTGCTCTATAACTCGGCCGGCCAGGACCCGCAGGAAGTGCAGCGTTTGCTGGCCGAACTGGCCGACAGCAACGAAGTGTCGCGCGGCGTGCTGCTACCTAGCGGCGAACCGCTGCCCATGGAGAGCGTGCGCCGCACGCTGGGTTTTGTGCCGTCGTGGCTCGAAGTGCGCTCGTCGAACGCCGTGCGCTATCGCCGCCTGTTGCGCCCCGAGTTCCTGGCCGAGTTTGCCGACCGAGACCCGTTCCGCGTGTTCCTCAATCGCTTCGACGTGCGCGGACAGCTGTCTGGCCGCGACCCAGTGAACCAGTCGCTGTACCTGTGGACCAAGACCATGCTGGCCAACTACCTGCTGAATATGCTGGGAGACCGCATGGAGATGGCACACTCGATCGAGGGGCGCGTGCCATTCTTGGATCACAAGGTGGTCGAACTTGTGCGCGACCTGCCGGTGTCGATGAAGATCCGCGGCATGACCGAAAAGTACGTGCTGCGCGAAGCGGCGAAACCGTATATCACCGACACGATCTACCGC
>CAMFLN010000304.1 GCA_945957305.1 uncultured Planctomycetaceae bacterium
GTTTGGCGTCACAAACAACTTGGCTGGCTTCTGGATCCCGCGAATGCAGGGGTACGACGATCGGCTGAGGGTGGTGGAAATGGACCTTATGCAAAAACCGCCCTACGTCATCGACTTTGCCAAGGTGCTGTTTGCTTCTCCAGACTTTTCGGACGAAGTTTTGGCCGATTGCGAAGCACGCGGGCGGGAACGATTCGAACACAATTGGCCCATTGTAAAAACTCTGCTTCAAGCACTCGAGAGTTTTCAGATCTATTACCTGGATCCAACCCCCTATAACATTGTCTTTCCGTAGCGGCTGCGGCCCGGTAGCCACATTGCGACGGCATCGCCTCCCCTTCCCCGCTCCCCCACTCAACACCGGCCCCCGACCTGTTATCATCAGGGGCTTGTTTGCGGTTCTCCTCCTGTAGGCCTGGCTGTGGCCGCCCAGAGGGGCCCGCCTCCCTGGGTTTCCCGCAATTTTCCCCGTTCTGCTACCGATCCGATCATGGCTGTCGACAAATCCGAAACTCGGGTTCGCCGCATGTTCAGCGAGATCGCCGGCCGGTACGACTTTTTGAATCACCTGCTGTCCCTGGGAGTGGATCATTATTGGCGGTGGCGGACCGTGCGTCGCGTCCCGCCGCAGGAGCAGGGACCGATCCTCGACCTGTGCACCGGCACCGGGGACCTGGCGCTGGCTTACTCGAAAGCGGGCCGCGGCAAGACGCAGGTCGTGGGGGCCGATTTCTGTCACGAGATGCTGGTGATCGGCGAAGCCAAGGCCCGCCGCGCGGGCGCCGCACAGTCGGTGAGTTTTCTCGAGGCTGACGCCCAACATCTCCCACTGCCCGACAATTACTTTCAAATCGTCTGCGTCGCCTTCGGTTTGCGCAACGTGACGGATACTGATCGGGGCCTGCGCGAGATGGCCCGCGTTTGCCGTGTGGGAGGCCATGTCGCGGTGCTCGAGTTTTCGCAGCCGCTGTGGCAGCCGTTTCGTGCAATTTACGGGTGGTACTTCCGGCATGTGTTGCCGCGCATTGGTCAGGCGCTCGCGCGGAACCGGCTGGATGCTTACAACTACTTGCCCGAGAGCGTGGGGGAATTTCCCTCCGGCGAAGCCTTGGCCGAGCGCATGCGCACAGCCGGCCTGCGCGACGTGCGGCACTATCCGTTGACCTTGGGGATTGCCACCCTGTACGTAGGCGTGAAATGAAACGCAACATCGTTCTGGCCGTCACCGGCGCCAGTGGCGCCATCTACGCCGTACGTCTGCTCGACGTACTGGTCGCGGCCGGCTGCGACGTGCAACTGGTTATCAGCACGGCGGGCAAAGCCGTATTGCGACAGGAACTAGGGCTCGATGTCGACCTGAACGGATTTCGTCTCGACAGCCTGCTGCCCAGCCGCCAGGAATTGGCGGCGCTCGACCGCTTTGCAAAAGTGCGCGACATGATCGGCGTCGAAGCCTGGCACTCCGGATCAAAGTCCGGCGCGCAACAGGACGCGAAGATCGAGCCCGGTCGCGTGCAGTACCATCACTACCAGGATTTTTTCGCGGCGATCGCCAGCGGCTCGGCGCGCAGCGACGGCATGGTCGTCTGCCCGTGCTCGGGCGGAACGCTCAGTGCGATCGCGCATGGAGCCTCGGGCAACTTGATTCATCGTGCGGCCGAAGTGCATTTGAAGGAACGGCGCCGTTTGATTTTGGTGCCGCGCGAGACGCCGCTGTCGTTGATTGCGCTCGATAACATGCGTCATTGTGTGGCGGCCGGAGCGGTAGTCCTCCCGGCTATGCCCGGGTTCTACCACGGTGCTGCGTCCTTGCGCGACTTGATCGATTTTGTCGTCGCGCGAATCTGCGATCAGCTGGAAGTCGAAACGGCGCTCATTAAACGGTGGGGCGAAGAATAATCCCGGCATCTACCGGCAGTGTTTTCGGAACTAGCGAGTCTTTGCATGCATCAGCTGCGTGTCATCCTGGAAATGATCCGCTTTAGCCACACGGTGTTCGCGCTGCCGTTTGCGCTGTTGTCGGCTGTCATGGCCTGGTCGCTGGGTGCCCAGGCCGATCCGCCGGTCAGTTGGCGATGGCAGGAGCTGTTGGGAATCGTGCTGTGCATGGTCTTTGCGCGGAGCGCCGCGATGGCCTTCAATCGTTTGGCCGATCGAAAGTTCGATGCCGAGAATCCGCGGACACAAATGCGGCATATTCCCGCCGGCTTGTTGAGCGTGGCCAGCGTAATGATCTTTGCCGTGTTTTGTGCCGTGGCCTTTGTCGTGTCCACACTTTTGTTCCTGCCCAACCGCGGGCCCATCTATCTGGCGCTACCCGTCTTAGTCTTCTTGCTCGGCTATAGCTACACCAAGCGATTCACGTCGCTCGCGCACTTTTGGCTGGGAGCGGCGCTGATGCTGGCCCCCATTGCCGCCTGGATCGCCGTGCGGGGCGAGGTTGCCTGGCCACCGGTCGTGCTGGGCGGGGCCGTGCTGCTATGGGTGGCGGGCTTTGACATGATTTATGCTTGCCAGGATGTCGAGTACGACCGCACGCGCGGCTTGCGCAGCGTGCCGGTTCGCCTGGGGGTCGCCGGGGCGCTGCGACTGGCCGCGGTATGCCACCTGGGAACGATCGCCCTGCTCTTCTTGCTGCCCGTGGTTTATCCGCTGCTCGGCACGATTTACCTGCTGGGCATCGGCGCCGTGGCGGTGCTCTTGGCTTATGAACACTGGCTGGTCAGGCCCGACGACCTGACACGCGTCAACGTCGCCTTCTTCAACGTCAATGCGATCATCAGCATTGGGCTATTCGTGGTCGGCGCGCTCGATTTGTACTTGCAATAACTCCTTGCCACATGAGTGAATACCACGCCATTTGCTGATCAATCCTGGACTGTTAGGATGGGTCAATCAAAACACCTGAAAATTGAGGACTCGGCAATTGCCCGCCGAGAAAAGCGATGATCAAGGCCGTCCCCCCCTCGCTCGAATCGATTCGCGACAAGGTCGCAGCCGGCGAACGCCTGTCGTTCGAAGACGGCATGTTCCTCGATAACCCGGCGGTACCGCTGAACGAAGTGGGGGCACTGGCCAACCTGGTCCGCGAGCGCAAGAACGGCCACTACACCTACTACAATATCAACACGCATCTGAACCCGACGAACGTCTGCGTGTATCGTTGCACGTTCTGCGCGTTCCGTTCGGACTTGCGCGACCCGAAGGGGTACGCGATGAGCGACGACCAGATTCGCGAGCGCGGCCGCGAAGCGGTCGAAAGTGGCTGCACCGAGATGCACATCGTCGGCGGATTGCACCATCAGCGCAAGTACGATTGGTATCGCAACATTATCTCGGTCCTGCACGAGGCCTATCCGCAACTTCATCTCAAGGCCTGGACCGCGGTCGAGATCAACTGGTTCCAGCATTTGACCGGCTGGTCGCTCGAGAAGATCCTCACCGACCTGCGCGACGCCGGGCTGGGAAGCATGCCGGGGGGCGGCGCCGAGATCTTTCATCCCGAGGTTCGCGATCAAATCTGCGAACACAAGGCCGACGCGCAGAATTGGCTCGACATTCATCGTGCGGCTCACGAATTGGGCTTGCGCACCAATTGCACGATGCTTTACGGGCACATCGAAAAGTCGTTCCACCGTATCGACCATCTCATTCGGTTGCGCGAGTTGCAGGATCGCACCGGCGGCTTCCAGACTTTCATTCCGCTGGCGTTCCATCCGGAAAACACCGGTTTAAGCCATATCCGCAAACCATCGAGCGTGATGGACCTGCGCACGATGGCCGTCAGCCGCTTGATGCTCGACAACGTCGATCACATCAAGGCTTACTGGATCATGCTGGGGATCGGCACCGCGCAAACGGCGCTGGCCTATGGGGCCGACGATCTCGACGGCACGGTGCGCCACGAGTTGATCTATCACGATGCCGGCGCCGAAACGCCGGAGATCCTTTCCGTCGATGAAATCCGGCGCCTGATCAGCGAGGCCGGACGCGAACCGGTGGAGCGCGATACCCTGTACCACCGCATCGAGCGCGACGGCAACTCCTGGAAAACGGCCGAAGCCATCACCGCGGCCCGGTAGCGCCATCACTTGCTATCGCCGCGTCGCCACTCGACGCGTCTCACGTCGCCGCGCTTTTCACCCCACATCCCCCAGATCCAGCACCTGGCCGTAGCGCACTAGCACCATGCGTCGTAAGCGTGCATGATCGGGTTTTGACAACCCGGGATCGTCGGCCACCAATTGCTGCGCGTCGCGACGCGCTTCCTCCAGTACCGCGGCGTCCGTCAGTGGGTCGGCAACACGCAGCGGCGCCAAGCCATGTTGCCGCGTGCCCAGCAGGTCGCCCGGGCCGCGCAATGAGAAATCGATTTCGGCCAGTTCAAAACCATCGGTCGACCGGGCAAAGGCTTCGAGCCGCTTCTCCGAATCCGGCGACGTCGGTTCGGCAAACACGCAGCAGTAGCCCGGGTGCGAGCCACGACTGACGCGTCCCCGCAACTGATGCAGTTGGGCCAAGCCAAACCGCTGCCCACTCTCGATGGCCAAGACGGTCGCGTTGGGTACGTCTACGCCCACCTCGATCACCGTCGTCGACACGAGCACTTGCGTGTCGCCGCTGCGGAACGATTGCATCACAGCCTCTTTTTCCGCAGCATTCATGCGACCGTGCACCAGACCCAGGCGGAACGCCTCGAGCGGGCCATTGGCAAGGTCCTCGTACGCGCGTTCCAAACTGGTGGCCGCCACCTCGGCCGACGTATCAACCAGCGGTACCACGACGTAACCCTGCCGCCCTTCGCGTAATTTGCGACAAAAGAATTCCCACCACTTATCGCGCTGCTCGGGCGTGGCCAGGTAGGTCCGCACGATCTGCCGCCCCGGCGGCATGTCGAGCAGCGTCGAGACGTCGAGATCGCCGAACACGGTCATGGCGATCGTGCGCGGAATCGGCGTCGCGGTCATCACCAGGTAATGCGGATCGAGCCCCGCTTGCTTCAGGCTCGCCCGCTGCCGCACGCCGAACTTGTGCTGTTCGTCGATCACGACCAGGCCCAGGCGCGCGAATTCCACGTCGGTCTGCACGATGGCTTGCGTGCCAATGACCAGGTCCAACTCTCCGGCCGCGATTTTGGCCAGCATCTCGCGCCGTTCGGCCGCGGTCAGCGATCCCGTCAGCAACCCCCAGCGCACGCGGCTGGCCGTGAGAAAATGTTCGATCGTGGCCGCATGTTGTCGGGCCAGGATTTCGGTCGGGGCCATCAGCGCCGCCTGCTGCCCATGGGCCAGCGCCAATAACAGGGCGTACAC
>CAMFLN010000305.1 GCA_945957305.1 uncultured Planctomycetaceae bacterium
GGTGTACGAAGATCAGGAAACTAACAAGGGTGCGAACGCCCTCGCTCGCTTGTCCCGCTTCGCCGGGCTGAACGTTCTTTCCAGGTAAGTGCGCCATGGGCCCAAGTGTTGATACGGGGAGTTTCGTGCGGAAGAAGGCGCAACGAGTGCTGCCAGGGCGGCGTCTCAAGTGCCGGCAGCTAGCATACAAAAAAGATCGGATAGACGTTTGCGCAACTGGAACAATTCCCCCGAATTCCCCGTTTTACCGCAACCCGGACTGTAGAAGCTGCAGCAGGAGCATCGCTCGGCGCAATAAAAAAGCTGGGCCTCTCATGAGAGAGGCCCAGCTTTCAATCTTACGTTCCGTCGCATCCGGCCAATCCAAGGGACCAGTCGGACGAACAGACTAACCTACGGCGCCGTCTAACTATCCCTAGAAACGAATGGTTGGAATCATTCCACAAGGACGGCACGCACGCGAACTAGGTCGCGGCGGGAGCCGGAGGAGGGGTCTCAGCAGCCGGGGCTTCAGCAGCCGGGGCACTGCAGCCGCCCGAGCAGCCGCCGCCATTGCAGGCCGGAGCCGAGCAACCACCGTTGCAGCCGCCATTGCAGCTGCTGCCATTGCAACCGCAGCAGCGGTTCTTCAGGCGGTGCAACAAGCCACAGCAGTGGTGACGACGACCATGGCAACCGCTGCAAGCCGAAGCCGAGCAACCACCATTGCAATCCGAAGCCGAGCAGCCACCGCCGTTGCAGCTACCGCCGTCGCAAGCGCAACCGCCGCAACCACGGTGACGGAAACCGGCCGAAGCCTTGTTGTCAGCACCGACCAGGGCGATGCCGACCATCGCGACGAACATCGCAATGCCGAAAAACAGTGCACGATTCATTCTAAACTCCTCCCACTAAACAGGTACCGTACCGAAAGGGTTATAACCCAACCATTGCCGTCCAACTCGTGTATCCATCCCCAGTCGTGACGGCTGACAATTGGGGCGGGACCTTCGGCCTAAGACTCTTACTGCCTGCAATGCTGGTGTCCAGCACTGCTCAAGGCCAATCAACTTTAACGATTACTGCGTTCAAGCCGGCACAGCAGGCTAGGCCGGTTAAGTTAACACTGACGATTTCGTTGTCAAGGACCAAAACGGAAGGATAGAAAGAGGCGGGGCTTTGGGATGAACGGTCAAAATCGTCTGTGGAACTATAGAATCGGATTCCAGCACAAGTCGGAATGTGCGGAGAAAATCTGCGCGCCGCCGGATAATTTTCCGCGATAAAACTGGCGGAAATGACGGAAATGCTTGCGGCAGAATAAATTGGGCGACTTTCGAATCGCTCTTCGCGCGCAAAAAAAGGACGCCCCGAGGGCGTCCTTTTTTTATTTGGCTTTTATTCTGGCGCGCTGCGCTATTGCCGCAGTACGTTCCCGCCCGCGGGTTTTTCCACAGCCGCAGGTTTTTGAGCCTGCGCTGCGGGCCCCTGCGGAGCCGGAGTTGCATTCTGCCCCTGGGGGGGAGCCTGCACCGCCTGAGCCTGGGCCGCCCCCCCGCTCGCGCGGCGTTGCATTTCTTGTTCTGCCAATTGTTGTTGGCGCATCATTTCCTCAGGCTGTTCGAAATCCAGCAACAAGGGTGGTTCGTTCGGAAAGATCTTCGTTGCCATGCCCGCAATGCGCCACCCTTGCGGATCGCGTCGCAAAGCCCAGACGATCTCGTCCGAATGGGGCTGACCATCTTCGCCGATGTCAGTCCACTTGCTGGCAACGTGGGCTAATTCATCCTTCGAGACGATTTCGACGTCACCCACTTCGAACTTGGCCGTGTCGCTGCCTGGCGGGGCAACGACCAGCTCGTGCTTCTGTGTTTCCTGGCGAGCGAGCTCGGTCAGCATGAGCGATGCTTGCGCGTCGTTGCCGGTCCGCACCGCCTCGAGGAAAGTGCAGACGACTTTATCAGGCGACATGTCGCTGGTTGCAGATACGCCGCTACTTGGCGCCGTACCACTTGAATCGGCGGAATTGCATCCACCGGCGACGAGCAGACCAACGGCGACACATCCCACCCACAAGCTACGACGTTCCATGTCGAGAATCTCCGTCCCTGAGTCGAGACTGCAGCCGCACTTACTCCTGCGTCGGCTGAGCGGGGCGAAGTTTGCCAGGAACCGAGAGATGGGTCAAGACGAGCTGGCATGCGCAGGCCAGAACGGCCGCGTTGCCAAAGGCCTACCGTGATCGCTGCTAGCGAGGAGGGGACAGCGTCACTTCGAGCGTCACGTCCTCTTTCCCCCGTTTGACGATCACCGGGACTTTGTCGCCGGCTTTGTATTTGCGCAACGCGCTGTCGAAATCTTCGAGGCTGCCGATCTTGCTATCGCCGAACTTGATGATGATGTCCCCCGCTTTCATCCCCGCCTTGTCGGCAGGGCTGTCTTTGGTCGCGCCGCTGATGGCATAGCCGGGTTGCTCCTGCCCGAAATCAGGAATGCTGCCGAAGTAAGGACGTTCGCCGTCTCCCCCCGCTGATTTTTCGCTGCTGGCAATCTCGACATACGTCGGGCGCTGGTCAGCTTCCGCCAAGACGCGGGCGGTCTCGGCCACCATCTCGGCCACGCGGCGCATTCCCGACACGTTGATCTTGTCGAAATCATCGCTTGGGCGGTGATAGTCGCTATGCAGTCCTGTGAAGAAATGCATCACCGGAATCTTGTGAGCGTAGAACGAGGAATGGTCGCTGGGGCCGGTCCCTCCATCCTTTTGTGTCAGGTCGAAACCAAAAGTCTCGTTCAGCTGGCTGATGAGGGGACCGAACTCAGGCGCCGTGTTGACGCCCTGAATGATCAATTTCTCATCCTTCAGCCGGCCGACCATGTCCATATTCAACATGGCCACGGTTTTGTCGAGCGGATAGAGCGGCTCCTTGCAGTAGCGGGCACTGCCGATCAGACCGCGTTCCTCGCCCGTGAAGGCGATGAACACAATCCGCCGCGGGAGCTTTTTGCCGCTGGTGGCCAGGATGCGAGCCACTTCGACCAGCGCGGCCGTGCCTGAACCGTTGTCGTCGGCGCCATTGTGAATTTCCTTGCCGCGGACAAAGGAGCCAGATCCTCCCAGGCCCAGATGATCGTAATGCGCGCCGATGACGATGGTCTCGTCCGCGTGCGGTCCCTCTCCCTCGAGAACTGCCACGACATTTTTGACTTCAGTTTCGCGGCGCAGAACGTTGACCTCGCCCGTCAAACGCCAACCAGGAATCTCGCGGCTATGGGGCGTCGGCCCGGCGTCGATCTCTTTCTCTAGCGTCGCCAGGTCCGTCGACAAGCCCGCCTTCAGTATGCGATCGATGGCCTCACGTCGTGCATGAATGACCGGGATACGCGCGGCTTCGCCCGGTCCGTCCGAGATTTGAAACGGGGCCAACGCATCCAATTCACTGGCCAGGTTTTTGCTTTGGGTCGTCACGGCGTCGAGCAGCTGCGTCAATTGCTCGTGATATTCCTGAGCTTGGGCCAGCGTCGGCTTGTCGAGCTTTTGAAACTCCGCCTGGGCCTGCGACACCGCGGCGATCGCCGACTGTAGTTGCGGGCGACGCCCTTCAATGCGCTTGCGCATTTCGGCCTCGGGCGAGACGAACACCACGGCCGCCGCGCCGTGTTCATAGGCGTTCGATACTTTGCGCCACATCGGTGCAAAGCGCGAATGTTCGACATTGCCCAATTTCTTTTGCTGCTGATCCTCCTGTGGCAAGCGACGTAAAATCACGACTGCTTTGCCTTCGACGTCGATATCGGCGTAATCGTCGTAGTCCTTATTCTTGGCGGTCACGCCGTAACCGGCGAAAACCAGTGGCACATCCAGCTTGCCCGACCCACCGATCGATAACGGGGTGAAATCTTCCCCAGATTTCAATTCGATGGGTTCGCCCGTGGCGGGAGTCAGCGCCACATGATTGACTTCCCCGAGCTTCATGCTGGAGAGCATTTTGAATTTTTGAAATGGCGTGCCGTCGTACAGCTTGGTATTGAGCCCCAGGGCGGCAAATTGCTCGGCCAGGTAGTCGGCCGCCTTGTCCAGCCCGGGCAGGCCGATGCCGCGCCCTTCCAGCGAATCGTCGGCTAAGAAGCGGAGGGCGTCGGCGAGCCGCTGTTCACTGGCCGCCATGCCGGCCGCGTCAGCGCCGCGCGTCGGGCGCACGGCCGCCACGGCGATGACTGCGCTGACCGCGATTGCCAGCAGCAGGGCAGGCCGGCCGAAAACTGGAATCCGCCCCCGACGGAACGGGGCAAGTGCAGGACGAACATGGCGTGAGTCGTTTGCTGGCATGTGTCTTTACTGGAAGAGGGAAAATGGACGAGGGGGGGAATGGTAGGCTGGCTGCCCGCTCCAAGGTGAGCAGTAATCGAAGTGCCTTCTGCTCCAAAAGAAATTCTCAGCCTTAGCGCATGCTGAGTCAAGAATGCGCGTGCCGCACGGTGAAATCGCCAGGAGAAACATCATCGCAGGGCTCAGAAAATCGCTTTTGACACACATGACGCCCCTCGCTATGCTTCCGACCCTTCAAACGATTAAGGTCCTGTAAGGGCGATCGAGGAAGCCGTCATCCGCTCGATTGCAGGAGTAAGGATCCGAGGCGTTTGAGTTTCCGGGGGGGCCAGTGAACCCGGACGGCGGTGTTCAAAGTGCGGGATCCCACCTTAGCCCGCGCGTCACAATGGAGAGGCTCCTTGGTCCCTCGCTATAGCGTGTTGATCGTGGATCCCCTGGAAGAAACGCACGAAGTTCTGCGCACAGCGCTCGAACCACGCGGCGTGCGAATCTTTTGCACAGGGCAGCCAGCTCAAGGCTTGGCTATGGCTCGTCAGCACGAGCCGCATCTCATCGTGCTGGACGTCGAGCATTTGGCGAATTCAGGTAATGTAGCCAATGAGTTCGCCGCGCGATCGGACCAACCGGCACGGTCGCTGCTCCTGATTGGCGGTCGGCAACAGCAAGCGACGGTGACCGCCGCGGGCGAGTTTGTCCGCAAACCCTACCACTACGGTCCGCTGATCCGTAAAATCGAGGAGTTGCTGGCAAGCTACCAGCAACCGGTTGCCCGAGCTGCCTGATGCCCTCGCTGCCTGCACGCAGTTGGTGGCGCAGGCCCGCGGTTCATCGTCGATAGGGACTCTCGGTGACGTGCCGCGGAATTTCGCGGTGCCTCGCGAGATTTCTCCAAACGTCGGCCATGGCGCGGACTCTAGGCCGGGCACCGCGTGCCGTGGGGTCCAATCGTGCTCAGGATGGCCGCCGCCAGTTGCGGCCATGGAGTCGCAC
>CAMFLN010000306.1 GCA_945957305.1 uncultured Planctomycetaceae bacterium
AGCCAGCGCCATGCTCGAACAACTCGAGCAGCAGTTAAGCGCCTTCACCCAGGTGGACGTGCCGACATTACTGTCGAGCGTGGGCCAGAATCACTACTTCCTTACTTTCCCGCCCGTCGAGGGCAAATCGGTAACCACCGGCGACGAGCCGGCTGCGGACGTGCCGTTGTCACGTACGGGCATTGTCTGGCAACTGAAGGACGAAGCGCCTTGGAAACGATTGATCCAGTTGGGCGCCGGATTCGCGGCACTCTCCGAGGGCATGGTCACCGCGGGCGAGGAGCAAGGGTTTATCGGCCTGCGTCTCAAGACGGAGGACGGCCTCAGCGGCGGCGTATTCGTTGGGCATGGGTATATGGTGCTCGGCATTGGGCCCGACGTGCTTGAACCGCTTATGTCCGCACTACGCACTCCGCCCGAGGGCTCTGCTGCCTTGCGTAATACGGATCTGGCGAAGCGCGGCAGCCAACTGCTGCCGGCCGAGGCGTGCATCTTCTATCAGGTGACCGATTTCGACGGCTACTTGAAGACGTTCCGACAAACCTTTGCTTCGTTGTTTGACGTCACCAGTTCGTTGCGAGCCCAGCAAGCCGCGCTCGGCGGCGCCACGGTACCGAACGCCGTGCCCGCGGATGAGGATCAGGTCAAAACGATGGAGCGCATCAAGGAACTAATCCCCAGCGACGAAGAACTCGAAGGCTCGACCGGCGCCAGCGTCGGCCAGTTGATCGTCAACCAACACGGCATTACCTTCCGCTCGGCCGTCGAAATGCCCGCGCCTTAAAAAGTCGGCAGCGGGCAGATGGCGGAGGGCAGTGAAGTCGACGATCCATCTCGCAGCGGCTTTGAGCAGTTAGTTCAATAACTCCTCTCCCCTTGCGGGAGAGGGTGGCTCCGCCGCAGGCGGATACGGGTGAGGGTATCGGCGCTCACGACCCCACAAGTCTCCTCCGCTTCGGCCACCAGCGCAAGTTCCTAACTGCCCGCTGCCATCTGCCCACTGCCCACTATTTCTACGATCGCTTGCCGAGCGGCACATAAGTCCTGGCAGCGGCGCCGATGTAGCGTGCCCGCGGGCGGATCAGGCGATTGTTGTCTGCCTGTTCGATCACGTGTGCGCTCCAGCCCGAGACGCGGCTGACCACGAAGAGCGGCGTGTACAGATAGATCGGCAAGCCCATGTAGTGATAGAGCCGGGCACTGGGCCAATCGAGGTTCGGCGGCAATTTCTTTTCGCCGGTGACGATTCCCTCGATGATTTCGGCCATTTCCTCCATGTCCTGATTGCCGGTCTCGACGGCCAGCTGCTGGCACAGAGTCTTCAAATATATGGCACGCGGGTCGCCGGTTTTGTACACGCGATGGCCGAATCCCATGATCAATTGCTTGGCGGCGAGTGCCTTACGGACCCATGGTTCGGCGTTTTTCGCGGTGCCGACTTGTTGCAGAACTTCCAAGACTCGTTCGTTGGCCCCGCCATGCAGCGGGCCTTTCAGTGCGCCGATGGCGCCAGTAATGGCCGAATGCAAGTCGGCACGCGTCGAGGTGATAACCCGCGCCGTGAACGTCGAAGCGTTGTACTCATGTTCCGCGTACAGGATCAGCGACACATCCATCGCCTTGGTCCAGCGGTCGCTGGGCTTTTCGCCGCGCAGCATCCACAGAATGTTGCCGGCGATCGAGAGCGTGGGGTCGGGCTTTACCGGTTCATCGCCCCCGGTCAAGCGGTGGCGCGCCGCCATGATGACCGGCAACTGCGCGAGCAACCGCTCGGCCTTGCGCAGGTTGGCGTCATGGCTGTTGTCATCGGTGTCGGGATCCCAATGCGCCAACAAGCTCGCGCCGGTTCGCATCACGTCCATGCTCGACGCGTGGTGTGGAATCTTCCGCAGGGTATCGATGATTTCGCTCGGCACGCCCGAACCGCGCGCCAGCCGCGTGCGAAACGCCGTGAGGTCGGCCGCCGAGGGGAGTTCACCGTACAGGATCAGGTAGGCCGTCTCCTCGAACGTCGAGTGCGTGGCCAGCTCTTCGACCGAGTAGCCGCGATAGTGCAGCCCTTCGTCGACTGTGCTGATTCCCGTCTCCCCCGCTATGACCCCTTCCAGGCCTGGACTGTACACGGCTTCGCTCATGAATTCGCCTCGTGTTGAAAATAGGCCCGATCCCGGGCTTCGTATCCAGTGTATCCGAGTAAATCGTAAAGTTCTTGTCGTGACTGCATGCGGTCGAGCAGCTTTTGTTGCGTGCCGCTGTTGGCAATCTCGGCCAGCGCTTCGTCCACGGCCTTCATCGCAATCCTCAACAGTGTCACCGGCAACAGCACGCCGGCATATCCCATTTGTTTCAGATCATTCAGCGGCACGAGCGGGCTTTGGCCAAATTCGGTCATATTCGCCACCAGCGGCGCCTGGATCGTCCGGGCAAACTGCTCGAACTCCTGCAGGTTGCCGAGCGCTTCGGGAAAGATCCAATCCGCCCCGGCATCCAAGAAGCGCTTGGCTCGATCGAGCGCGGCATCCATTCCCAGCACGCCGCGCGCGTCGGTGCGGGCCAGGATCACGGTGTCGTTCGACCCGCGGGCAGCGACCGCCGCACGAATCTTCGAGCACATTTCCGCAGGCTCGACCAGGCTTTTGCCCGACAGATGTCCGCACCGCTTGGGCAGTCGTTGATCTTCGAGCTGGATAGCCGCGGCGCCGGCGGAAACCAACTCAGTGACAGTTCGTTCGACGTTCACGGCTTCGCCGAATCCCGTGTCCGCATCGACGATCAGCGGAATTGTCGTCGCGCGAGTCAACCGACGCGTCTGCTCGGCGAGTTCGGTGAGCGTGAACAGGCCGATGTCCGGCAGGGCAAAGGTGCCTGCCGAAAAAGCGGCTCCGGACAGGTACATGGCTCGAAAGCCTGCTCGCTCGATCAACTTGCCGACTAGCGCATCGAATGCACCCGGAATCAGGATCGTCCCGTCGGCGACCGCATTACGTAATCGAGTGCCCGGAGATGAAGTCGACGACACAAGCAACCTTCCTGCGATGCGGGGAGCTGCGCAGGCGAGACGTTTTTGCTTGATAAGCAGGTCGCCTGCAGGGATACCGCTTGCCGGAATATAAAAGGCCGGAAAGGCATTCCGCAAGGGGAGCCGCACCTGAGACCTGTTCGCTGCTCAGCGAGATTATGCGAAATCGATTGCACAGCGGACTGTGCGGCGGCGGCAAAAACTTGGCGCGCGGGACTGGTCTCATCAAGCTGCCGAACGAGCCTTAGCAGCCTGTTGAAAAACTCAATGGGCTGCGTGATGGCATGGATGCGATCCCAAAATGACGACGTAAGTCGTTATTTTGCGAGCCGTGCGAAGCTTTGCTTTGCACCTGGCGAGGTTGAAAAATGCCACGAGGGCATTTTTCAACAGGCTGCTAGAATAAGGTTTTCGTAATGTGGCCCGCTTTTGGCGGTGGTTGCAGAACCACGACGTATCGCGCCGGTTGAGATTTCGATTCTTGATTGTTAGCAATCTGCGAGAAACCTCCGTGACTTCGGCCGTCAACCAATTCGCTGAGCAACAGCATGATTCGGCGGCGCGCTGGCGGGCGGGGTTCGAAGTGCTGCTGATCTTCGTCGTGTTCGCGGTTTACGCCGGGTGGCCGGTGCCCGATCCCAATGAGCCGCACTATTTGGGCAAGGCACGGCACTATTGGGATCCGGCCTGGATTCAGAATGATTTCTTTTTGCAGTCCGCCGACTCGCACTGGGCGTTTTACGTCACTTGCGGCTGGGCCAGCCGATTCTTGGCTTTCCCGGCGCTGGCTTGGGTCGGACGAGTCGCGACCTGGGCTCTGCTGGCAATCGCCTGGCGCCGTTTGAGCTGGAGTGTGATTCCGCAGATCGGAATGTCGATTCTCTCGGCCGCGCTCTTCGTCACGTTGAATGAAAACTTCCAAATGGCCGGCGAATGGGTGGTGGGAGGATTCGAAGCCAAGGGGCTGGCTTACGCATTGGTCTTCGCAGGTCTGGCCGAACTGGTGCGCGGGCGATGGAATGCGACGTGGATCTTGCTCGGCGCCGCCTCGGCCTTTCACGTCTTGGTTGGTGGTTGGACGGTTCTGGCTGCCGGAATCTGCTGGTTGGTGGCCGGTCCGCAGCGACCGCGGCTCGTTGCGATGCTGCCCGGGTTGGCCGTCGGCGGCGTGCTCTCTCTCGCAGGGCTCGTGCCGGCACTGGCGATCAATCTGCATGCCGATCCCGCGACGGTGGCGCGAGCGAACGAAATCTATGTCTACGAGCGCTTGACGCATCATCTCTCGTTTTTCGATATCGCGGCCGGCTTTCGCTGGCGCTTTGCTCTTTTGACAATCGCCTGGTTCGTGCTGTCGAGCTTGCGATCCGCCGGGCTTACACAAAACGGGCTGCGGGCGATCGTGAATGCATCGCTCGGCGTGGTGGTCGTCGGCATCGGTCTGAGCATTATGGGGCATACCTATCCGGACCGGGTGTCAGGATTGCTGCGGTTCTATTGGTTCCGCCTGGCGGATTGCCTTGTGCCGCTCGGTGTCGCGTTGGGGATCACTGCGCTGTTAATGCACTGGAGCGAGTCTCGTTGGTGGGCACGTATCGCGACGTCCCTGGCGCTTGCGGGGTTGCTGTTGGCGCCGCAATTCGTGGCGCGATTGTCACCGGGCACTCCCCGAGCTGATAAACCTGGCAAAGTGACGAACTACCCGGACTGGCGCGATGCATGCGAGTGGATCGCTGCGAATACGCCCCCCGAGGCCAGGTTTCTCACGCCGCGCACCGCGCAGACCTTCAAGTGGTATGCCGGCCGCAGCGAAGTGGCCACTTGGAAAGACTTGCCGCAAGATGCCGAAAGCATCGTCGCCTGGCGACAGCGCCTGGAAGACCTCCATGGCACGGGCGATTCCGCGGAGCCGTGGTACGATAGTCTGGCCGAGGCCCCGCCCAGTCGCTTGCGCGACGTGGCGCAGCGATACGATGCGCAATATTTGCTGACCGAATCCGAACCGCCGCTCGATTTGAAATGCATTTATCAAAACGACAGCTACGCGGTCTATGAAATAGCCTCGAGCGACAAGTAGCGTGATGCGCAACGGATGGCCTGAAAATGATCGATGACTTGCCCGCGCGTTTGGCCGCGCGGCTACAGATGCCGCCTCCTCCTGATGTAGTGCGGTCGCGGTTCGCGCCAGGGCTCAGCTATGGGCGGCATTTCGGCCCAGCGGCTCACGATGCTCGCGACGCCGCGGTTTTGGTCCTGCTGTACCCGCGCGAGGGGCAATGG
>CAMFLN010000307.1 GCA_945957305.1 uncultured Planctomycetaceae bacterium
TTCCTCTACGTCTCGTGGGCTCGGAGATGTGTATAAGAGACAGGTTCAAATCCTTCAGCACCGGGAACTCGATCCCGGCGGTGCGTGCGTAGGCTGCGATCTCGGCCAGCGAGTCCTGACGATTGGCGTCGATGCCGACGAACTTCACGCCCTTGTCTTCATACTTTTTGGCGAGCTCGGCCAGTCGCGGGCCGTACGTCTTGGCCAACGGGCATTCGGTTCCCAGGAAGGCGATGACCGTGGCCTTCTTGCCGGCCAAATCGGTCAACGAATGTTCGCCGCCGCGATAGTCTTCAAGCTTGAAGTTCTCCAGCTTGCGGCCCGTCGGAAGATTGGTTTCGGCCTGTGCCAGCGGAGCGGCCAATGCCAAACCGAGAAATGTTGCCAGAAAGCGCTTCATAAAACATGACCCCATGTCGAAGTGCGGAACGCGACGAGACGCGAAAAACCCAGACGACCGTCCGAGGCCGAGCTGAGAAAGGATGCAAAAGGCCGTGCGTCTATACCCAGACGCCAGAGAGTTAGTTTCGCTGCAGAAAGGCCGGAGCCGGCTGCGATCAACTGTACAGCCGCCGGCAAGCTGGGTAAATGCCAGCGCCGAGCCGTCTTATCTTTAACACCGGACAGCCGCTGAAGTGTCATTCGAGGCGACCCGGTCCCAGATCAGCCCCACAGAGGTTGGGCATTTCAGGGCACGGCCAGGCGACAATCCAGGGGCGTCAGGCGGCATTCCTTCCTGTTCCTGGTTCGCTGCGCAGTTGCCAGCAGCCTGGTATTTGGGACAATCCAAGCTCGGATTCCCAGCCCCGCGGCCGGTCTCCTTCCGGCCCAGCGTCAAGGACGATGGTGCACACGCCGCGGGGTGCCCCCACGCAGCACAGGAGGTCGTTGGCATGGCCCGCCCCGTCACATTATTCACCGGTCAATGGGCCGATCTGCCGCTCGAGGACCTGGCCCGCAAGGCCAGCGAATTTGGCTACCAGGGGTTGGAGTTAGCCTGCTGGGGAGACCATTTCGAGGTCGACAAGGCACTCGCGGACCCCGGCTATTGCACCGGTCGCCGCGACCTGCTGGAACGCTACGACCTGCAGTTGCATGCCATCAGCACCCACCTGGTGGGCCAGGCGGTGCTCGACACGATCGATAGTCGCCACAAAGCCATCCTGCCCGCCCACGTGTGGGGAGATGGCAAGCCGGCGGGAGTCAACACCCGGGCGATCGAAGAATTGAAGAACACGGCCCGCGCCGCGCAGAAACTGGGCGTCGAGGTCGTCAACGGCTTTACCGGATCGAGCATTTGGCCGCTCTTGTATTCATTTCCGCCTGTTCCGCAGGAAATGATCGACGCCGGCTATGCGCTCTTCGCCGAGCGATTCAACCCGATTCTTGATGTCTTCGGCGATTGCGGCGTGCGTTTCGCTTTGGAAGTGCATCCCACCGAGATCGCCTTTGACCTGCACAGTGCCGAGCGGGCCTTAACGGCCATCGAGCGGCGGGAAGAGTTCGGTTTCAACTTCGATCCCAGCCATTTGCTGTGGCAAGGTGTTGACCCGGTCGAATTTCTGCGAGCGTTCCCGGATCGCATCTATCACGTGCACATTAAGGATGCGGTGGTCACGCTCAACGGACGTTCCGGCATCTTGTCGAGCCATCTGAATTTCGGCGATCCGCGCCGCGGTTGGGACTTCCGCTCGCCGGGGCGCGGCGGCGTGAACTTCGAAGAGATCATCCGGGCGCTGAACCAGATCGGCTACAGCGGCCCCCTGTCGGTCGAGTGGGAGGATGTCGGCATGGATCGCGAAGCCGGCGCACGCGAGGCGGCGGAGTTTGTAAAACGGCTCGACTTCCCGCCCAGCCAGGTGGCGTTCGATGCGGCATTCGCCGAGAAATAACCCGACGCCGAACGTGCTTCGGGCGTGATACACTGGAAAAGGTGTTCTTACATCACGTCCCGCAGGCCACGGCCTTGAGTCGCTGCAGTCACATTCTTCTCATCCTGGGCGCCCTGACTGCGCTCGCTCCGCGCGCGGGTGCGGCCACAGATGTCAAGCGCGACGATCTGCGCGCTCGTCACGCCGAATTACGCGCCGCCTACCGGGTAAAACTGGCCGAGCTGGCCGCCTGGGCCGAACAGCAGCGGCTGCCTGAAGAGTCGCAGCTTGCCCGCGATTGGGCGCCGCCGCCCCAGCCGAGCCAGATTCAGCTAGCGTGTCGTCCGGCTCCGTGGGAGCAAAAGGAGCCGTCGCTCGACTCGAGCTCCGCCGAGTGGCGCGAGCGCTGGCAGCAGTTGCGTGCCATCCAGGCTGCCGCGCTCTTCGATCTTGCCAAGGAGGCGGTTGAAAATGGGCATGCCGCCGATGCTTTCGCCTGGCTGGTCGAAGTGATCCGCGAGAATCCGGCGCATGCCGAAGCGCGCAAGATCCTGGGCTATGAAAAACAGGACGGCAAGTGGCTCACGCCATTCGAAGCCAGCAAAGCGCGTGAAGGGCAGATCTGGCATCCACGCTTCGGCTGGTTACCCAGCGCACATGTCGCGCGTTATGAAAAGGGAGAACGTTTTTACAACAATCGCTGGCTGAAAGCCGAGGATGAAGAGCGCTTGCGCGCGCGTAAGGGATGGGACATCGTCACTGAGCACTACAGCGTGCGTACAACGCATAGTCTGGAAGAAGGGGTCCGCCTGGCGACTCGCCTGGAACGGCTGTACGACGCCTGGCAGCAGCTCTTTGCGGGATTCGTCGCCACGGACGAACAGCTTGCCCGCCGCTTTTACGGCCAGGCGGCCACGCGATCGACTCCACTGCGTCACAAGGTGGTCTATTTTCGCGATCGGGATGAATATGTGCATGCGCTAGTGCGCGACGAACCGAACATCGGCATCAGCACCGGCTTTTATATCGCCGCCAAGCGAGAAGCGTACTTCTACGCCACGGCAGAAGAAGACGACAGCAATCTTTATCACGAAGCCACGCACCAACTGTTCAACGAAACGCGCCGCGCGGTCCGCACTCTAGGGCAGGATGCCAACTTTTGGGTCGTCGAGGGAGTGGCCTGTTACATGGAATCCCTGGCGGAAGCAAATGGCTGGCACTTGCTGGGCGGCGAGAACGCGCAGCGGCTCCGCGACGCCGTGCACCGCCGGATCGAAGACGACTATTACCTGCCGCTGGCCGAGCTAGTTACGCTGGGCATGAATCGCCTGAAGCAAGACAAGAACATCGCCGTTCTTTATAGCCAGGCGTCAGGCCTGACCTACTTTCTTATCAATTACGAAAATGGCCGTTACCGCGACGCGCTAATGGCTTATTTGGCCGCGATCTATCAAGGTCGCTACCGCCCCGGCACCCTGGCCGAACTCTGCCACTCGAACGAGGAAGAACTGGACGATCAATATCGTCAGTACATCGAGAGTTTGAAGTAGGCCGGCGGAACCGTCGGCCCATTGGCCAAGCGCAAATTACAGCCCGCGGGGCTTAACTTCCAGCAACACGCTTTCGGAGCTAGTGCCAGGGAGGGGCCATGTGGCGAGTTTGCGGAGTTGCAGGCCGTTGAGCGCGCCAGCTTCGCGCGCCGTATGGCGCTCTTCGACCCAAGCGGGTCCTTTGATGACGAGCAAGCGTTCAAAGGCGCCCCACGAGGGAGCGAACCAATTCAGCAGCTTCGCGAGCGGCGCCACGGCACGCACCAGCAGTGCATGAAACTTCTCACGCGCGAGTAGTTCCTCGGCGCGACCGTGGTGCATCGGGACCGGCAATTTCAGATCGGCGACAATCTGTTCGACGGCCCGCGCCTTCTTGCCGATCGATTCGGCCAGGGTGATTTTCAAGTCAGGTCGCAGCACGGCCAAGACAATGCCCGGAACGCCGCCGCCGGTGCCCACGTCCAGGACGCGCTGTCCCGGCGTGAGGACTTTGCTGAATTCCAGGGTGTCGACCAGGTCGCGCGACACAAATTTCTCGTAATCGGTATGCCGCGTCAGGTTCAGGCGCTCATTCCACTCCCAGACCAGCCGGCAGTAGTGGTCCAGTTTCTCGACTTGTGCCTCGGGCAGGTCGATCGCGTGGCGCGACAAAGCCGCACGGAGAGTGTCAGTCGCGGGGGTCGGGATAGCTTCTTCGATCATGGAATCCGAGAACTGCAAAATTTCGGGGGATCTGCGGCGAATTGCATGGCAGGCTCAAGGGGCGCCGATCCGGGCACTGCCTACTATCGCCGCCGGACGGTGCTGCGTCCACCGAGCCAGCGCAGTTTGACGTGGGTAAAACGCACAACTATGCTGCGGCCAGCCTATTCAGCGTTTCACCTCTGCCGGAATGTCGTTACTCGCCAAACAGTTTTTCGGCTGACGGCCATCACCTGGTCTTTTCGGGGCAGGGGCGCCGGCCGCTTGTGAGGAGATTCACCATGACGTTCAAGTTGCTCCTGATGTTTGCCTTGATCCCCGGGCTCTTCGCCTGCGCCTTGCAAGTCGCCAGTGCCCAGGACATCGGCGGAGAAGAAGGCTTTGCCGATTCCGACGGTGTGAAGATTCACTATGTCACCATGGGCAAGGGACCCTTGGTCGTGCTCATCCACGGCTTCCCGGACTTCTGGTACACGTGGCGCGAACAGATGCCGGAGCTGGCCAAGCACTTTCAAGTCGTGGCCGTCGACATGCGCGGCTACAACAAGAGCGACCAACCCGAGGGGGTCGAAAACTACAAGGTCGAGAAGTTGGTCGGCGACATCGATGCGGTCGTCAAGCACTTCAAAGCCGAGAAGGCCATCATCGTCGGACATGACTGGGGGGGCATTGTCGCCTGGTCGTATGCCATGGCGCATCCCGACAAGACCGATAAGCTGGTGATTCTCAATTTGCCGCATCCCAAGGGCCTGGCCCGCGAGCTGGCTAACAATCCTCAGCAGCAGAAAAACAGCCAGTACGCGCGCAACTTCCAGCAACCAGACGCCGCGTCGAAAGTGAAGCCCGAGATGCTGGCCTTCTGGGTCAAGGACGCAGACGCCCGGGCCAAGTACGTCGAGGCTTTTAAACGTTCGAGCATGGAAGGGATGCTGAACTACTACAAGGCGAACTACCCTCGCGAACCGTACACCTATGACGAAAAGCAAACCTATCCGCCCATCAAGTGCCCGGTGCTTATGTTCCACGGGCTGAAGGACGTGGCCCTGCTGCCTGGCGCGCTCAACGGTACCTGGGATTGGATCGACAACGATTTGACATTGATCACGATCCCCGGGGCCAGTCACTTCGTGCAGCAGGACGC
>CAMFLN010000308.1 GCA_945957305.1 uncultured Planctomycetaceae bacterium
TCTTCACGCTGGGCGAAATCTTCGGAGCCAGCGATGCGGTCGGCAGCGAAATCCTGGAAATGTCCGCCGACAATTTCCGGCAGAGCCTCTCTCGCGCCCGCCGCGACCTCTACCAGTTCATGCACGGTCAGTGCGGTCTGGTTAACGCCAACAATCCCTGTCGCTGCCCGAAGAAGACCAAGGGCTTTATCGAGGCGGGACATGTCGATCCCGGACAGCTGCAATTCGTCCCGCCGCATCGGCAACGCATCTCGGAAGCGGCAGAGGGCATTGTGCGGGCCATCGAGAATACCGTGGAGGAACAATACGCGGCGATCTTCCGCGAGCACCCCTTTCTCGAACCGAAGAACCAGTTCGACTGGCTGCGGCAACTGCTCGACAAAGGCGATTTTGGGACAGCGCTGCAGCTCAATTGAAGAATCTTGAAATCGCTTGTCACAGTCTCCTTCCCGTGGTGTCTATGGGAGCAAGGAGGACAAGTCATGTCGAAATTGCAAGGCAAAGTGGCTCTCGTAACGGGAGCGTCCAAGGGTATCGGAGCCGGAATCGCCCGGGAACTTGCCGCTGTTGGCGCCGCAGTTGTGGTGAACTACGCGAGCGACGAAACTGGCGCGCAATCCGTCGTCGATGCGATTACCACGGCCGGCGGCCGTGCCATCGCGATTCAAGCAGATGTCGCCGAGTCCGCCGATGTCGCCCGGCTTTTTGAGCGGACGAAGGAGTTCTTCGGCGCTCTCGACATTCTGGTCAACAATGCCGGAGTCTATCAGGCCATGCCTGTCGCGGATTTGACAGAGGAAGAGTTTCATCGTCAGATCAACGTCAATCTGCTCGGGCCGCTGTTGACCATTCGAGAATCGCTCAAGCACTTCAGCCCCGATGGCGGGAGCATCATTAACATCGGTTCTGTTGCTTCCCGCGCGCACTCACCGGGATACTCGATCTACTCCGCAACCAAAGCGGGCCTCGATGCCGTGACCGGTGTATGCGCCAAAGAGCTGGCGCCCCGACGGATTCGGGTGAACTCCGTCAATCCCGGCGCCACGCTCAGCGAAGGCACGAAGGAGGCGGGGCTATACGGAGTTGGCAGCGACTTCGAAAAGCAACTCGTGGCCATGACCCCGCTGGGGCGAACGGGCACGCCATCGGACATCGCCAAGGTTGTTGCATTTCTCGCCTCGGATGATTCCGGCTGGCTGACCGGCGAAGTCATCCTCGCTTCCGGCGGGTTGCGCTAGTCTCGATTCCCACACATTAACCGGAGAAAGATAATGCCCGCTTATATGGTGTTCATGCGTGAAAAGACACTCGACCAATCCGAATTGGAGGCCTACTGGGAGAAGGTCATGGGGACGCTTGATGGCCGCCCGATCAAGTCGCTGGCCGCCTACGGGAGGCATTTGACTTTGGAGGGTCTGGAGGTTGAGGGCGTGGTCATTGCCGAGTTTCCGACCTTGGAAGAGGCCCGCGACTGGTACTACAGTCCTGCCTACCAGGAGGCAGCCCAGCACCGGCATCGCGGCGCCGTCTATCGCGGCTTGATCGTCGAAGGCGTGTGACTGCCTTAGGCAGTCCAGGAGCGGCCAAATTCGCCATAAGTGGTTCAGCGGCCAAGATTATCGACCTCGGCCACGCTCGAACGCCGCACAGAAAAAGTCCTAATGGTGTCCCGTCGCCCCGATTGAACGTAAATCTCGCCGAAATCATTTCTTAGACCACCTGTCGACGTCCGGCAGTGCGGCCCGAAAGCCGAGGTCAGAAACCGTAAATACGGTTTCTGGATATCTTTGCTTGAGGAGTGCGCACATGCCGCGATCCACAGACTTCGTCCCGAAGTATCGTCGTCATAAAGCCAGTGGTAAGGCGGTCGTCACGATCGCCGGTCGAGACCACTATCTAGGAGCGTGGCGATCTCAGGCCAGTCGTCACGAATACGATCGTTTGGTCGGAGAGTGGTTGGCTAAGAGGCGCCCGACACGTTCGCTGACCTCTGCGTCCGACCTCACGGTGGTGGAACTGTGTGCCGAGCCTGCGGCCCAGGAGATCCGCAAGGCCCATAGACCATTGTTGCCGCGGCGGACGCGGCAGAAGGCTCATCGGTAGCAGTGCTGCGCCCCCGACCAGGATGTAGGTCAAAGCCTGCGGCCGAAACAGGAGCCTACGAGAGCGACGAGAAAGCGCTCGGTCCGCAGAGTTTTCGCGCGCCGCGCGAATGTGATCACACTGGCATTCCATTTAAATGAGAACTTTCATGCATCACAACAATAACAATCCAACATGCGTGCCTACTTACACCCGGGAAACCGCACACGCCTTAAATTGGGCCAGATTATCCCCGGCGGCTGAACGGGCCCGCGACCTCGCAGCTGTACTTGTACTGCAGCATCCATGTCGTTACAGGGATGCAGATCCCACACCCGCCGTGGTTAATGGCGACGAACTCTCGGCGGAACAGAAACAGGTGATCGACGCTTCCTTCCAAGATGTCTTGGTTGACCCTGCGGAAGCGCAGCTGGCCGCTGTCCTCGAAGAGATCTTTAACGATCAACTGGCAAAATACCTACCGGATTGGATTTCGCTTGAAGCGCATTCGTATGCTTCAGATCCGGAGTCTTTCCTTGACGAAACGGCGGAAACTCTCGCCTTGCCCTTGCTTGCACGTTCAGTCGGCAACATTGACTTTGAAGGAATCGCGCGCCGGCTACTTGATGATGCCGAGCAAATGTAAGCAAGCCCCGGCGTCTGATTTCGTTCCGCAATGCGCTAAGGGACTGACGTGGATTTACGTCCAAGTCGGTCCCACGGCGCGGGGCAGTTGCGGGCGATGTCTAGCCGCGTTCGGCCGCCGTGATCAGAACAGCTTCGATCGCCTGTAGCTCCCGAGCGTCCAGACGGTCCGCAGCGTCGCTCACTTGGGAAGGTTGCGATTCATTCGGTGGCGCTGCCATGCCGTAGAGGCCGAGAAGCCGACACCGCACGGCCACGCAGTCCAAGATCACTCTCGCCCAGCGAGGGGCCCCCCGCGCCAGAAACTGTCGTCCGGGCCGGCGCAGGCAGTAAGCGGAATTGATCGATCTGCCGATTCGGGATAGTGTTAACGGCCCCAGGGGGCCGCGCCGTTTGCTGTACACGTGCCCCATCAGCTCGGAGAGCATGCCATGAACAGGGAAGTTCTCATCCCTGCCCCGCAGCCGAAGGAAGACCGCGGTGCCTTTACAATCGTGGAATTGCTCGTCGCCTGTGCGATTGTTTGCCTGTTAGTTGGCGTGCTGCTCCCGGCCGTCAATGGTTCTCGCGAGGCAGCTCGCCGTATCGATTGCATGCATCGATTGCAGCAAATCGGATTGGCGTTGCATGCGCATCACAATTCCTGTGGCACGCTTCCACCCGGCTGGACCCGCGACCCCACGGGCGCGTCTGCCTTTGGCTGGCTGGCGCAGTGCTTGCCCTATGCCGAGGCTGGTGCGGTGCACGACACGATCGACCAAAGCGTTCCGCTCGGTGACGGTGCTAATGTCGGCGTCTGTCGCACAGCCCTGGCACTCGCGCAATGTCCTTCCGACGTTCAAGAGCCGGTCTTTGCGCTGTACCAGGAAGTCGGCTCGCACGCGCTGGCCGGCCAGCGCTCGGATACGGTGCTGCTTTGGCTGGCGTCGGGTAACTTCCTTGGCGTCTTCGGCACGACCGATCCTGATGATGTTCCCGGCCCGTCGGGAAACGGGCCGTTCATCGAGCGGAGAGCAATTCGCCTGGCGGAACTTGAGCGCGGCCTGAGCGAAACGTTGCTCGTCGGCGAGAGAACCTTCAGCAAGTGCCCGTCAAGCTGGATCGGCTTTGCCGTGGCGGGGGAAGATGCCGAATCGCGCGTGGTCGGCTTGGCCGCGTCGGGACCTAATTACCCAGACTCGGACGAGTCCGAGTTTTCCAGCAGGCACCCGGGCTGCGCCAATTTTCTCTGGGCCGATGGTCACGTCACAGCGGTTGCCGATTCGATCGATAGCGCGACGTACCGTCGCCTGGCAACGCGCTCCCAGGTAGCCGAATAGGTCATGACAAACACTCAGCGTAAACAGTCTGCGGGCGCCCTAATGGCGCAAGAACAAGCATGATTTTCGTGAAGGGGTACAGATGGCCGGTCGCCAACTAACCAGGTACGAACTGGAAATCATGGATGTCGTTTGGCGTCTCGGCGAGGCCAGTGTGCAGGACGTTTGCGACAACCTCTCGCGCCCACTGGCCTATACGACCGTGATGACCACGCTGGGCGTGCTAGAGCGAAAAAAGGGGGTGCTCGACCGTCGCAAGCGCGGGCGCGCCTATGTCTACCACCCGCTCGTTTCTCGCGATGAAGTCTCGCGCGACCTGCTGAATAGTCTGCGCGACGTGCTATTCGGCGGGTCATTGCCATCGCTCGTGTTGAATCTCGTGGCGGACGAGTCGGTCTCTAAGAAGGACTTGCAAGCGCTGAAAGCTGCTTTGCGGCGCGTGGAGCGGAACAAATGACAATGCTGAGACTTCTGGAAACACTTTGCTCGCTGTCTTTGCAAGTGGCGGTCGTTGTGGCTGCGACAGGCTATCTGGCTCGGCGCTTTGGCCAAACTGATCGCCTCCGCGACCAGTTGTGGAACGGCTGCTGGCTAGCCTTGGTGTTGATTTGCGTCGGAGATGTTTGTTTCCCCCACCCCCGTTTGTTACCGGTGCCAGCCGCCGTGTGCGGACCCGAACTCGGGTTGACAGTCGAACAGCAAGTTAATGCTCTTAGCTGGTTGGCCGGGCTGTGGCTGGCGGGCGCGTCAGTGATGCTGGCGCGTCTTGTGCTGGGAGCGCTCCGCACAGTCTGGCTGATACGGCAGGCTCGCCCGATCGAAGCCGATCGCCTGCCGCAGCCTTGGGGTCTGCGTCCTGTAACGGACAACGGCGCGGCGACATCAGGAGCCACGGACGCCATTCGTTTTCTTTCAACCGGGGAAACCCTCAGTCCGTTTTGCTGGCAATTGCACCGACCAACGATCGTGCTGCCCGAGGTCGTGCTGTCGTTTTCGGCCGAAGAACTGGTTGCGGTGATTCGCCACGAGGCCGCGCATCTGACCTATGCCCATCCGCTGTGGCTGTTTGTGCAGCGCCTTGTCGAATCGGTCTTGTGGTTTCACCCCGCGTTGTGGTGGGCGGCACGTCGGGCCTGTGCCTCGCGCGAGTTTGTGTGTGACAGTGCCGCCGCGAACATGCCGGGTGAGGCGGCAGCGCTTTTGCGAA